>NZ_DLHL01000053.1 GCF_002483225.1 Gemmatimonas sp. UBA7669
CTACCTGATCAGAGCTTCCCTAGGGTGCGGAGCGTTAACCCCTTTCGCCCCATGTTGCCCGATCCAAGCGGCGCGGGGCGACCGAAGCGGGTGCGACAAGTATGTTTGGACGATGACGCCGCGGACGCGCCAGAACGACAAGTATGGTGAGACCAGCGGCGACATTTATGGCGACGCGCTAGGGAGTAGCCACAATCGCGATCCATGCTTATGTGTAAAGCGCCGCCGGTCTCCATTTCAGGAGATCGGCGGCGTTGTCTGTTGCAGGACGAATTGCGCGCAGCGAGTCGGCAGATTTAGGTGCGCGAGCGTGTAGTATTGCTGAACGGCCTTGGTTGCGGCCACTCGTGACGGTGCGGTGCCCGACGGCTGCGCAGTCTCACAATTGAAAGGCTGCTGCGCGCCAAGTGTTGTCGTGAAAGTGTCGATTAAAAAAAGCAGGTTGGAGAGCATGCGACTAATGTGACACCCAAGCTGTTGCGAAAATCGCGGCGCAGCAACATCTCTCCAATCATGACCAATCGACTCATACTGAATGCCGGGCGCGTCCGTGCCATATGGCCTGCCTGCGCCGCCGCACTACTGCTTGCTATGGGTGCTCCAGCCGAAGCCCAGGTGAGGCCAAATCTGACCCTGCGTCACGGCATTGCGGTGCCCGACGATGCCTATCAGTCCAACTGCGGCCACAGCAGTCTGGCGTTTGCCGTGGACGCGCAGGGCGGCGGTCGCATCTTTCCGCAAGTGGGCTTTGATCGGCACATCGGCTCTGGTGGGGGAGACGTGGCCTGCCTTGGTGCCGACAATTCGCAGTTCCGATACGTGGGCGGGGCACGCCTCGAGAATTCCACGCGTGTCACGCTGGGCGTGGGTGCCCGATTGGGCGACGGCAAGGCCCAGCTCGAAGGCGTCCTGCGTGCCGGTGTGCTGCATGCGCGCCCCGGTTTCCAACCCCGAGGGGCCAACGGCAAGGCGGACTTCAAACCTCTCGTTGGAGGGCAGGCCAGTGCCGTGCTGTTTCACGCGCTGGTGTTGAGTACCACCATGCAGTGGACACGTCTCAGTTTCGAGACCACGCCACTCGCCGGCGGGCCCAGCACCACACGCACCGACTGGGCGCCGCTGCTCACGCTGCAGTTCGGCCTGCGGCTGCCGCTCACTCCAGGCCGGTCTCCGACTACTTCAGCTGCTCGCCCCCAATAAACACGGCGTGCTGCC
Organism: Gemmatimonas sp. UBA7669; assembly: GCF_002483225.1. Lineage (NCBI taxonomy): Bacteria > Pseudomonadati > Gemmatimonadota > Gemmatimonadia > Gemmatimonadales > Gemmatimonadaceae > Gemmatimonas > Gemmatimonas sp. UBA7669. The sequence goes on from NZ_DLHL01000053.1 coordinate 1,216, forward strand.
GACGGATGTTCTGGATGCGCTCGAGTGGCGAGGCATCGAGCACCACGAAGTCCGCCCACTTGCCGGGCTCCAGTGAGCCAAGTTCACGATCAACCCGAAGACAGCGCGCCGCCACCGAAGTGGCAGAACGCAGCGCCTCGGCGGGTGTCATGCCCGCGTCCACCATCATCTCGAGCTCCATGAGCTCGAAGTAGCCCTGGAAGCGGCCCAGCGGACCCGTGTCGGTGCCCATGGCAATGGGCACGCCGGCGCGGTGCAGCGCCGCGAGGTTCTGCATGGCCACCGGCAACTGCGCCTTGTAGCGCTGCGCACTGCGGCTGGTGCGCGTGACCTCCTGACGGGCCGGCTGCTGTACCGTGGCCATCCACTCGCGATTCGCGTGCGCCAGAAACAGCGAGTCGGCAAAAAACGACGGCGTGCTTTCGTACACATAGGTGGAGACTTCACGCATAAGGGTGGGCGAGTAGCACACACCCGACCCCTTGAGCGCCGTCACGAACGCGCCGTCTACCGGCAGGTCCCGCACGCTGTGCGCAATGAAGTCGGCGCCGGCGGCCAGCAGCGCCTTCGCGTCGTCGAGGTAGTAGAGATGCACCGCCACACGCAGCCCACGCGCGTGCGCCGCCTCAATCACGGCCTTGTACACCTCGGGTTTCATCTTGGGGCTGGTGCCGAGGTTGTCGTCCACGCGGATCTTCACGATGTCCACACGCCGGTCGGCCACGGCGGCCACCTGTGTTCGGGCGTCGTCAGGCGACGACGGATTGAGCACGGGGCCTGCCACGAACACCCGCGCATGCTGTGGTGCACTGCGACGCTGTGCGTCGCGCGCAGCAAACACCTCGGCGGTTTCGTCGCCCAGTGAATACACCGTGGTCACGCCATACGCGGCATAGGTGGCCAGGTTGGCCACGCTGGAGGCGTGCCCATGGGCATTGATGAGCCCCGGCACAATGACCTTGCCCTGCAGCGACACGCGCTGTGCCTCGGCCGGTATGCGCACCGAAGCGGCGGGCCCCGCGGCCAGCACACGCCCGTCATGCACGAGCAAGGTGGCGTTGGCAATGGGTGCACGGGTGGTGCCATCGATGAGCGTGGCGCCGGTGAACGCACGGGTTACCGACTGCGCGGTGGCGGTGCTGGCCGCGAGGCACAGCACGCCGGCGGCCCGTGTCAGCAGGCGGGGCATGAATCGGGACATGGGTTCCATGCCGTCGAGTCTAACACCAATGCGGGATTGACGGACCGCACATCATGTAACTATATAAAGTACATGAGAAAGGACAGCCGGTTGTCAGGCGTGCTGCACGTGCTGCTGCACATGGCCGAGTTCGAAGGGCCGGTGACGTCGGAAACCCTGGCTCGCGCCATGGACACCAATCCGGTGGTCGTGCGCCGTGTGATGGCGGGTTTGCGCGAACGTGGCTTTGTCCGTTCGGTGAAGGGGCACGGCGGCGGCTGGACGCTCAACCGTGCGCTGGCCGATATCAGTCTGCTCGATGTGTACGAGGCCATTGGCGCGCCATCGCTGCTCGCGGTGGGCAGTCGCAACGAGTCGCCCAGTTGTCTCGTGGAGCAGGCCGTGAACCACTCGCTGGGTCACGCCTTCGGTGAGGCCGAAGCGTTGCTGCTGGCGCACCTGGCCGGCGTGACGCTGGCCACGCTGCACGCCGACTTTCATACGCGCATGAAGCGTCGCGCACCACCCTGCATTGCGGAGCACGCCCATGACTGAACTGAACGCAGCCGGCACCACCGAACACGACGTGGTGGTGGTGGGTGGCGCCTTTGCCGGCCTTTCGGCCGCTACGTATCTGGCGCGAGCGCGGCGCACCGTCTGTGTGATGGACACGCGCCGTCCGCGCAATCGTTTTGCCGACGCGGCGCACGGCGTGCTGGGCTTCGATGGCACGGCACCGGTGGACATTCTGGCTCGCGCACGCACGCAGGTGGCGGCCTATCCCACGGTGCGTTGGCGGGAACGTGAGGCCGTGCGTGTGGAACCGCAGGGTGACCGGTTTGCCGTGACGCTCGACGACGGCGAGGTGCACATGGCACGCAAGGTGGTGCTGGCGTTTGGCCTGCGCGACGAGCTGCCGGACATACCGGGACTCCCGGAGCGTTGGGGGCATTCGGTGCTGCACTGTCCCTACTGTCACGGCTTCGAGTTTGCCGATCGTGAACTCGGCGTGCTGTATCGCATGCCCTCGTCGGCCCATCACGCCCGTCTCGTGGCTGAATGGGGACCGGTGACGTTGTATCTGAACGGCGCCACGCTGGACGCCCAGCTGCGCAATGAGCTCACGGCGCACGGTGTGTCCGTGGTGGCCGAGCACTTGGTGTCGCTGGAGGGTCCCGGGCAGACGCTGACACATGTGGAGCTCGCCAACGGAACGCAGCGCAGGCTCGAGGCCCTGTATGTGGCGCCCGAGTCCTGTCTGGCCAGCCCCATTGCCGCGCAACTGGGTGTGGCGCTCGACCACACGCCGCTTGGTCCCATCATCCGCACCGACGCCCACAAGCAGACGAGCGTGCCGGGCGTGTATGCGGCCGGTGACATTGCCCGGGCGCCACACAGTGTGAGCTGGGCGGTGGCCGACGGCGTGACGGCGGCGACGGCGGTGCATCGCGCCCTGATCGGGATGTGACGGCCCGGGGGCTATCGCTGCTGAGCCAGAAGGGAGAGACTTGAGGCCATCGCCGTGGCTGCGGTCACGGATTCCGGTCACATCTCACCAACAGCTCACATGGTCCTCAGCAAGGACGAACTCGTCGGCCTCCTCACGCACGAAGTCAACGTGCTGCGTCACCTCATCACCAAGATCGATGGGGACGCGGTGAACTTCCGTCCCACCGAGAAGCAGCGCAGCTCGATCGAGCTGGTGCGCTATCTGGTGTTGCAGGGACCTGTCCTCACGCAGGCCATCAAGGCCGGCGCTTTTGATGGCCCGGCATGGGGTGCGGCGCAGGCCGAGGTGGATGCGATGGACCTGGCTGGGCTTGATGCCAAGCTCGCGGCGCAGCCGGCGTGGTTTGCCGAGCACGTGGGCGCGATGACGGACGACGAGCTGCGTGGCGTGATTCAGCTCTTTGGCCCGCCGGGCACCCGTGGCTTGCACTTCGTGAGTCTGGTGCTGGCCAACTACGCGGCCTACCGCACGCAGCTCTTCTGCTACCTCAAGCTCTGCGGGCGCACGGAGCTCACCACGTCCAATCTGTGGCGTGGCATGGACGCGCCGCCCAAGGCCTGATTTTGCATGTTGGGTAAACAGATCACGCCGAGGTGCGGAGAAGAAGAGGGCGCAGAGCAAATAGCTTGTTGTGCTCTGCGTTCTCCAAACCTCTGCGCCTCGGCGTGAGCTGTTCCATCTCAACGTCTCATTACTTCACATGCTGACGAAAGAAAGCCAGCGTGCGATCCCATGACAGCTTGGCCGCCGCCGCATCGTAGCGCGGCGTGGTATTGTTGTTGAATCCGTGCTGCGTGCCCGGATACAGGTGCCGTTCGTAGCGCACGCCGGCCGCCTTGAGCGCAGCCTCGAAGTCGGGCCAGCTGGCGTTGATGCGCGGGTCGTTCTCTGCCGATTGAATCATGAGCGGTGCGGTAATCCTGGGCACGTCCGGTAGATTGGGCGACGAACCATAGTACGCCACACCGGCGGAGAGCTCACGGCCAAGTCGCGTGGCCAGGAAGTTCACCATACCGCCGCCGTAGCAGAATCCCACCGCGCCGATCTTGCCGGTGCATTCGGGGCGCGCTGCGAGAAAGGCCGCTGCGGCAACAAAGTCTTCGCGCGTCTTGGTCTGGTCGAGTTTGCCGAAGGCTTCACGCGCCTTGTCCTCGTCACCGGGATATCCACCCAGCGGGAAGAGTGCATCTGGGGCGAAGGCCACAAAGCCGTCTACTGCCAGTCGACGGGTGATGTCCTCAATGTGCGGATTGAGCCCACGATTCTCGTGAATGACGAGAATGCCCGGCGCCTTGCCACCGCCCGATGGCTTGGCGAGATAGCCGCGCATGGTGCCATAGCCATTGGGTGAGGCGTACTCCACGTGGGTTTGCTCGATGCGCGTGTCTTCGTGCGCAATGGTTTGCGCTTCGAGAAACTTGGGGCTGAGCTGCTCCAGCAGCATGGCGGCGGTCACCCCACCGACGGCATACTTGGCGGCCTTGTCGAGAAACGTGCGCCGATCAATGCCACCGTGAACGTAGGCATCGAACAGGATGAGCAGGTCCTGGTCGAAATCGTGGGCGGTTTTCTGTTTCATGGCGATGGACCGAGGGGGCAAAAGGTGGGATGAATGCGTGGCGCGCAGGTGGGAGCGGTGATCCGGAGAACGTAGCATCAACGCCCGATGGCGGCCGGTCGTTGGTGACCGAGCGCACCCCAATGCCGTACGTGAAAGAAACCTTGCCAGTGGCCCCCTTGCGGACGCTCGCCAGGAAGACAGATTCCCCATTTCCGGATGGGATTAGGTCTCCCAGTCCAATTCAAAGGCGCGATGGGGCGGAGCTGCCGCTCGGCGGAGTGCGGCCAGGACGCAGCTGGAGGCATCATGGGACGTCGCTGGCTGTCATTGAACTTCAAATTTCCTGGTTTGATGACCGGGATTGCGCTGTTGGTTGGCGTGATCTTCATGTGGTCAGCACGCGGTGAGTTTGCCGGCATTCTGCGTGAGGCCAGTGGGACGCGACTGGCATCCAGCGGCAGCATGTTGGCGAACGCGGTGCAGTCTGGTGTGGTGGCAGCCCGAAGCGAGGTGCAGCAGCTGGCCGCCCTCCCGGATGTTCGAGATGCCCTCACCGGTACTGGCGATTCGGCGCGCGTTGCGCAGGCAATTCGCACTGGGCTCGCGGTGCGTGCTGACAGCACCTTCGTTCGTGTCCTGGTGGTCGACACCGCCGCTCGTGTGCGTCATGAACTGCGGCTTGGAGACCACGAACTCTCCCCGGGCTGGGCGCTCGAAGCGCTGCGACGCGGTGAGTTGTCACCGGTCAATCCCACATTCAGTCCGCTGCTCAACGCCAATGGGCGCGCACAGGCCGAATATGTCGCGCCAGTGCACGGCAAGCCCGGTGGGGAGAGTCTGCTCGGCTACGTCATCATCACGCGTGCCATACGGGGACAGGGTGCCCCTCAGATTCGACAACTGATTGGCAACGGCACGCTGCTGTTTGGCCAGATTGATGCCGGCATCTGGACCGATCTCGATTCGGTGGTGGACGGTCCGCCACCCATTGCACGGGCCGACTCAATTCTGACCTTTGCGGAATCTCCGAGAGGGCCGGGTGTCGGTATTGCCACCAGCATTCGCGGTACGCCATGGGTTATCTGGCTGCAGGTGCCGGATTCTTCGGTGCTCGCGCCGCTCAACGGATTTCAGCGTCGCATGACGCCCATTCTGCTGGTCGTCGTTGTCGTGGGAGCCGCACTGGCCTGGTCGATCAGTCGACGCATCACGGGGCGGATTACGGCCCTTACGGCGCGCGTGGATGAGATGGCTGCCGATGTTCAGGGTGACGCTGCGGCGGCGACCTCCAGTCGTTTGTTGGCGCATGACGGCCGCGACGAGGTCGATCGCCTCGAATCGGCATTCGCCATGATGGCGGAGCGTACGCAACATCAGCAGCAGTTGGAAGCGGAACTGCAACAGGCACAGAAGCTCGAAGCGGTGGGTCGACTGGCCGGTGGAATCGCGCACGATTTCAACAACGTGCTCACGGTGGTCAGCAACTTCGCCGAGATCATTCAGCAGGATGTCGCACCGGACAGCGCCACCTCGCGCGATCTTGACCAGATCCGTCAGGCCACGAACCGTGCGTCACGTCTTACCCGTCAACTGTTGGCCTTCAGTCGTCGACAGATTCTGCAGCCGCAGCCGCTCGATGTGAATGAGCGGGTGCAGTCGGTGGCTGGCCTGCTGGAACGCCTGCTGCCGGCGCACGTGAACATTGCATTGGAGCTTGGCGACGGATTGTCGGCCGTCATGGCTGATCCGGTGCAGATCGAGCAGGTTCTGCTCAATCTTGCGGTGAACGCATCCGACGCCATGCCGAGTGGTGGTCGGCTGACGATCCGCACGCTCATGGCCGATCTTGACGATCTGCCCGCGCAGGGGGTGACGACGCCAGCGAGTGGTACGGAGATCACGTCGCGTCGTCATGTGTGTCTGGTCGTGAAAGACTCGGGTGTCGGCATGGATCGCGAGACGCTGCAGCGTGTGTTCGAGCCCTTCTTCACCACCAAGCCCATAGGCAAGGGCACCGGTCTTGGTCTGGCGTCGGTCCACGGCACGGTGGCGCAACTCGGCGGTCGTGTGTGGGTGTACAGTGAGCCGGGCAAGGGCACGACCTTCAAGGTGTTCCTGCCGCAGGCTGACGAGGCCGTGAGTGCTGCCGACACGGTCGCGGTTTCGCAGACGGTCCCTCGTGGCTCAGGCACGGTGCTGCTTGTGGAGGATGAACCCGGGACGCGGGAAGTCACCCGACGCTTGCTCGAGCGAAGCGGCTATTCGGTGATCGAGCTTCACACGGCCAATGAGGCACTGGACCGCCTCGCGTCAGACCGGCAGCAGGTGTGCGCGGTGCTGACCGACGTCATGATGCCGGGAATGAACGGTATGGCCTTTGCACGACATGTTTGGGCGCGCTGGCCTGACCTGCCCGTAGTCCTCATGTCCGGCTACTCCGACACGGACGTGTTGGACGAGGCCGATGCGCGGCACGTGCACTTTCTCGAGAAGCCCTTCACGTCGGCCACGTTGCTCAAGGCCTTGTCCGATGCGCAGGCGGGGGTTGCGCCGCTCCGCCCCTGAGCCAGGCGCCGTTAGATTGCGGGGATGTCCCCGGATTCTCCCTCTCCCGAGTTTCTCGACGCGTTCCGTCGCGCCACGGCGCTGCTGGAGCGCGTGATTGCCGATCGCACCCTGCTCATGCAGGTGGATGGCCAGGAGCGCCAACGCTTCGTCGACGCGGTCGCCACCGTGTTCCAGCCGGATGTGCGCGCGCGTCGTGCCATGGTCAAGGCCACCTCCCGGCAGCGCAAGCTCGAGGCCGCGCAGCGCGATGATGCCGTGCTGCAGCAGACCGGCATCCGCGAGCTGCGGCGCAAGCCGGTGTTCACCACGCCGAATGTGTACCTGCTTGGCGACCCGGCAGCCGGCATGTCCAGCACGGTGACAGGCAGCGACGAGCAGGCCGATGGATCGGGAGAGGTGGACGTGCGCGGTGAGGCCGTCGTGCCGCAGCACTGCTACATCTGCAAGCAGAAGTTCACCACGGTGCATCACTTCTACGACCAGATGTGCCTGGCCTGCGCGGAGTTCAACTTCCGCAAGCGCACCGAGCTGACCGACCTGCGCGGGCGCACGGCACTGCTCACCGGCGGGCGCGTCAAGATCGGCCATCAGGCAGGGCTCAAGTTGCTGCGTTGTGGGGCGCGCTTGCTGGTTTCCACGCGCTTTCCGCGCGACTCGGCGCAGCGCTATGCGGCGGAGCCGGACTTTGCGGAGTGGAAGGATCGGCTGGAGATCTTTGGTCTCGACCTGCGGCATACGCCGAGCGTGGAGGCGTTCTGCCGTCATCTGCTGGAAACCGAGCCACGGCTCGACTTCATCATCAACAACGCGTGTCAGACCGTGCGGCGTCCGCCGGCCTTCTATGCGCACATGATGGACGGGGAACGTGTGGCGGGTGCGGCGTTGGCTCCAGAGGCGCGGCGTCTGGTTGAACGTTACGAGGACCTTCGCGCCTCGGGTGGCATGCTGGCGCTGCCAGGAGCCACGGCGCCGCTTGCTGCCGATGCGCCCGAACTCACCGCCGCGGCGCTCGAGCAGGTGGGACTTACCCATGCCGCGTCGCTCTCCCAGGTGGCGCTCCTGCCCGAGGATCTCGACGGCGGACAGCACCTGTTCCCGGAGGGCAAGCTGGATCAGGATCTGCAGCAGGTGGACCTGCGCTCGCGCAACTCGTGGCGACTGCTGTTGGATGAAGTGTCGAGCGTGGAGCTGCTGGAGGTGCAGTTGGTGAACGCCACCGCGCCGTTCATCATCAACGCGCGCCTCAAGGCGCTCATGACCCGCACACCTGAGCGCGACAAGCACATCGTGAACGTGTCGGCCATGGAAGGCCAGTTCTATCGCAACAACAAGACCACGCGGCATCCGCACACCAACATGGCCAAGGCGGCGCTCAACATGATGACGCGCACCTCAGCGGCCGACTACCAGCAGGCGGGCATTCACATGAACAGTGTGGACACCGGCTGGGTGACGGACGAGGACGTGGCTGAGTTGGCGGCGCGCAAGGTGGCCAACCACCGATTCCACCCGCCGCTTGATATTGTGGATGGTGCGGCCCGCATTGTGGATCCGATCATCACAGGGGTGGCGACGGGGCAGCATGTGTGGGGGCAGTTCCTGAAGGATTATGCGCCGACGGATTGGTGAGGGGTGTGGTGGCTGGCATCGTTGAACTGAAGGTGTGAGGATAGGAGGATCTGGGGATCAGAGAGGCGGGCCACGGGGGCATGCATACCCTCATGCCCCCGTGGCCCGCCCCTCCCATCCTCGGATCCTCCTATCCTCACACCTTCTGTTCTCCGAACCTCGAGACTTCCAGGCGTCCGCGACTCAGCCAGCCGACGGACCGAGCATCAGCGTGCAGTAACTCGTCTCGCTGCTCCCGCTCGATCGACGCACGCGCCGCACTGATGACCCGGACGTGGAAATACGGCGCTCAACACGCAGGCTGGCCATGGCCTGTCGCGTCTGGTCTGTGTTCCGCACGACGATTCGCGAGGTGTCGCCCAGTATGCAGGAGATGCCTTTCGCGACAATCCTGAGTCGTGCACAGTTGGCGCGGGAGGCCGCGATTTGCAGGCTGGCCAGACTGGCACTGTCACCCGTCAAGGTGATGAACGAGAGACCTGGCGGCGCCTGCCACGTCTTCCACTCACCGGGCACCATGGCGAGGGATTCCTCGTACGGACGGTTCACCACCAGCGAATCAATGTCCGTAACGGGGTCCTCGACCGTGACTGGCACGTACTCGTCACAATCCCCTGCGGTTACGCGGATCCACGCGTCACCGACACGACGAGGAATGATCTGACCGTCTACCAGGCCGATCACCGATGTGTCCTGCAGCTCCACCCTGCCGGCGATCTGCAACACCGGCTGCCCATCCCGGCCCACGCCCGTCAATCCATACGGCACCGGCCCACCCTTCAGCCGAATGTTTTCGCCCGGCGTGAAGTAGAGCATCGCGATGGGACGGCACAGAATGGCAATGCGAGCCGCGACGTCTCCCGTCGCCACCTCGGCCTCCATGTTCCCTCGCTGCGAGCAGTCCACGATCCCTTCCGGCGCCAAGCTGCGCGCATCGCCCGCCACCTGTCGCCAGCGCATCGGCCGCTCGCCCAGTGTGTCGCCGCGTTGATTGAGGCGGTAGGCTGCCAGACGGGTTTGACGCACGTTGTTGACCACGATCGTGTCGCCGCGTCCGGCGGTGACGCGGGCCGGTGTGAGGCGGTCGCAGCTGGTGAGGATCAGGGTCAGAGCGAGGAGCGGGGCCAGTGTGTGGAGTGACATTAGTGTCGAGTTCATGTGTTGCATTCGACTCTCCAGGACAGAGTGGCGCTGCGAATGTACCACCTGGTTGAGTACTCCGCAGGTCCGTTGAACAGAAGGGGTGAGGATTGGAGGATCCGAGGATACGAGAGGCGGGCCCCGGAGACATGAGTTCTCCCATGCCCCCGGGGCCCGCCCCTCCAATCCCCAGATCCTCCAATCCTCACACCGTCTGTTCCCGGATCCTCATCGGGTCAGCGCAGGGTGATACCCACCGATACCGGCACCCAGCGAATGGCATTGCGGTTGCCGAGCTGCTCGGGGTTGGAGAGGAAGTCCTCCGTGCGCCCAAAGACGTTCACGATGCGCGACTCCACGAATACCGCCGCCGCACCGATGCCGAACTCCATCCCACCGCCGATCTGCGCACCGAAGGCGTTGCGGCGCAGACTGTTGCCGTTGCTGTTCTGTACCGGTTGCTGCTCACCATCCTCGATGAGCTCTTCTCCAATCGGCGTGCGCAGGCCGAACGAGTGGAAGCGATAGATGCCCGCGCCACCCACGCCGTACACACCGAAGGCACCCACCTGACCACGCGCCGTGAGGTTCAGCGTGGCCGAGTAGATCTGCGGGCGATTGGCGGGGAGGGCCACCGCTTGCCCCTGACCGTCGTACGCCACGACTGCCTGGTTGGTGCCGAGACGGTTGTACCCGAGATCGAGTCGCACGCCGAGCAACTGATTGGGCTTCTGATAGCCAATGGGCATGTGCACGTTGAACCCCGGCTCGTACCCGCGATCGTTCAGCTCGAGTGAGGGCAGGGAGCTGCCGCCACCCAGCGAGAGATAGAAGCCGCTGTTGCCAAAGAGTGCCGAGCGGCGCGCCACGGGGCCGCCGTCCTGCGCCCACATCGCGAGGGGCGTGGTGGCACCGAGCACGAGGACGGCACAGGCACTGACGAAGGAACGCGAGAACGATGTACGCATGATGATCTCCAGTGACAGGGTGACTGCCAACAGGATAGGGTCATCAAACATCACGCGCCTGTCCCCACCGGGACGATCTTTTCGCACTCTCCCAGAGGGAGTCTGCTACCATCCGAAAGAGGTAGAGAAAGACTGCGCCAGCGGCGACTGGTTGCGCACACCGGATTGTTCGTACTGTGCTGATGTCACGCAGCCGCACATTCAACCGACTTTCAGGAGGCTTTCATGCTGACCACACTCGCCATCGTACTGCTGGTGCTGTGGATGCTCGGAATGGTGTCGTCGTACACGATCGGTGGCTTTGTCCACATTCTGCTGGTGGTCGCCATCGTGATGGTGCTGGTGCGCATCATTCAGGGCCGCAAGCCCATCAGTTGACCGCCTTTGCCAGCAGCTGTTGGAGGCCCGGCACGTCCAGCGGTTTGATGACGTGCTCATCGAATCCGGCGGCAAGAGTCTGAGCGCGATCGTCCACCGAGCCCCATCCGGTCATTGCGACCAGGATGGGGCGACGTGTATTCTCGGCCGATTCTGCGCGTATGCGGGTCGCCAGCTCAAGGCCCGACATGCCGGGCAGCGACACGTCGACAAGGGCAATGGCATAGCGGGTCAGTCCATTGTTGGTCGTGACCTCGGCCAGTGCCGATTCGGCCGTTGCAAAGCCGCGGCCGCTCCAGCCCATCACTTCGAGAAGCAGAAGCATGCTGTCACGCACGTCCTGGTTATCGTCCACCACCATCACCATGCCTCGGGCATCCGCCATCGTCCTGCACTCCCTTCCACGAGAAAGGCCATAACCATGATACATGGGGCCACAACGACCACGGCCACGTCGGCTTGAATTTCGCCGACGTGGCCATGTTCGTACAGTCTGCGCGTGCTTCAGTACTTCGGTGCGTCAGCAAACCAGAACAGCTCGACTTTGCCCTTCTTGTCCCGCGACAGCACCAGCGTGTAAGCCTTGCCGGCTTCGAAGTTCACCTTGGGTGTCACCAGCATCGGCTCGTTGCGCTCGTCGGCACGAACCTCGAGCACGCCGGACCACGGGTTGATCTGCAGGTAGGCTTCTTCGTCGCCATAGTCGAGTCCTTCCACCAGCACCTCACCACCGCGCGGCTGCACCTTGACCTCCTTGATGCCCGGTGCGGCGTGAATCACGCGCACGGCCGCCTTGTTCGGCTCGGCCACGTATTCATCGCGGGCAATGCGTGTCTCAAAGGAATCGCCCTGCTCGTTCTTCAGAACGACGATGGTGTAGCGCGCACCATTCGAGAGCAGCGCCCGGTTGGTGTTGAGCGGTGCGAAAGTGCCGGCCACCGTGTCGCCAACCTGGAAGCTGGCCCAGGTCTTGTCGATGGACTGGTAGTCGCTGACCTGACCATACGAAACCGATGGGAGCGAGTGCATCTCGTCGGCGCGTACGATGATCTCGGACGAGAGCGGCACGGCGTTGACGACACGAACCATGGCCGAGCCTTCGGCGTCGGCGTTCTCCGGTGTCATGGCGCTCACGAGTGTACCGTCGTCCGTACGGGTTTCCACTGCCTGTTGATCGTCGGCCGACCTGCTGCAGGCCTGCGTGGAGAAGAACGCGGCGGTGAGCAGAGCGAGCGTGCGGGATGCGCGCGTCATGGCAAATCCTCCTGGTGTTCGCGTGAACAGCGTACGGCGCGTTGTACCGCGCGTTCATGAACGGCAGTGCGCATGGGCACCGACACATCGTTCATGCTGATACAAGTTTCACGGAACGTGACGTCGAAACCATTGACCCCTCGGCCCATCTTTCCCTCCCCCATAGGAGGGAGGCGAATTGGTAACGCTGGTCACACGCTACAATCCGCGTATGAAACCTCGCTTGATGCCAATGGTCACCGCCTGCGTGCGATCGCGTGCACCGAGCTTCTGAAAGATGGCCTTGATGTGTGCCTTGACGGTGCCTTCGCTGATATACAGCGTGCTCGCGATCTCGAGATTGGAGCGTCCTTCAGCCAGGCACTGCAGCACTTCCAGCTGGCGGGCCGTAAGCCCGTCGCTGGCCACATGCTCGGCCAGCTTGGCTGCGATGGCGGGGTCGATGGCCTTGTGCCCGGCGTGCACGGCCTGCACGGTTTCCACGAGCTGAGCCGGAGCGACATCTTTCAATACGTAGCTTGCGGCTCCTGCGCGCAGGCCACGGAACACCTCTTCGTCGGTATCGTATGTGGTGAGCAGGATGACCCGTGCGGAGGGGTACTCTGCGCGAACGGCAGCGGTAAACTCCGTCCCATCCATGGGGACCATGCGCAGGTCACAGATCACCACGTCCGGCTGCAACTCACGGTACATGTCCAGAGCGGTAGCGCCGTCTCCAGCCTGTCCGACCACTTCCAGGCCATTCATGCTGGTCAACAAGGCGGCCAGCCCCTCGCGCAGAATGGCGTGATCGTCGACGAGCAGCAGGCGGATGGGCAAGGCAGACGTCACGATGCAACTCCGGGGAGGGGGATGCCGAAGAACCAGCTGGAAACTGCGCAATTGCAGCGCGAGATCGTAGGGGTGGCCGTTCACGATCTGGGGAGTGTGGCGGCCGCGCTGGCGATGCGGGCGGCCTTGCCACCGGCTGTGGCGGTAGCGCACGTGGAGAACCAGCAGTCGGCACTGGTCTCGCTGGCAGCGCAGGTTCGGTCTGTCATGCAGCTGCTGGAGATGGCCCAGCTGCTGCCTGATCTCGAGCGTGACGCGGCGGCGTCCTTGGCGCCCGCGCTTGCTCCGGGGGTGGCATTCCCGACGTGGCTGGAGCCATGGCCCACGCTTGGGCGCCGTGTATTGCCGCGTGGAAGTCGGCTTGCGGTTGATGCCGCTCCCGACCCGAAAACGCAGGAGCTGATCTTGTCTGCGCATGCGGCAGCGGTTGGCATGCACGTGCTTCTGGCCGCGCTGCACGATGTGCGAAGTGCGGGACCGGTGAACCTGCGGGTGACGCTGACTTCCGATGGGCAGCTATCATGCCAGTTGGACACACGATCACGTATACGTCGCGTTGGGCAGGGCCGCGAAAGTCGCTGGCAGCGGCATGGCGAGCGCCTCGCTGGAACGATGAGCTGGTCGCTACGCTGGTGGGAGGACATCGCCGACGAGCACGGCTCGCAGTCACGTCTTACTCTGCAGTTCGCACCTTGACCGTGGCGAGGATCTGCCGCAAGGCGGAGAGATCTGCGGGCTTCACCAGATGGTGGTCAAAGCCGGCACGGCGCGTGCGGTCGCGATAGTCGTCGGCGCCCCATCCAGTGAGTGCAATGAGGCAGGGTGCCGGACCAGCCGTTTGCACCCTGATTTGCTCAGCCGTGTCAAAGCCGTTGAGGCCCGGCATACCAAGATCGAGGATGATGACATCGGGCTGCTGCACGAGCGCCAGTTGCACGGCGTCCTCGCCGCGGTGAACCGTCGCGACGTCGTGTCCGTCTGCCTGCAGTACGGTGCTCAGCGTCGTGGCCGCGTCCGCATTGTCATCGCAGACTACAATACGCAGACCCTGAGCCGCAGACAGTGACAACGTCTGTGGACCCTCGCCAGCGCTGTCAGGCTGCTGCAGTACGGGCAAGGTGACCGTGAAGGTGCTCCCGGTGCCATCACCAGCGCTTTCAGCCACAATGCTGCCACCGTGCATTTCAACCAGCCGTTTGACGAGCGTGAGCCCAATGCCAAGGCCGCCAGTTGTGCGCTCGAGTGTTCGGTCGACCTGCGTGAAAAGGTCGAAGATCTGATGCAGCTGCTGCGGCGGAATGCCCTGACCCTGATCGCGCACGCGCAGTTGTACGTGATTGGCACTTGCCGAGACGTCGATGCGGATGTCCGTGTTGTGCGGGCTGTACTTGGACGCGTTGTCGAGCAGATTGGCGAGTACCTGGGACAGGCGCGCCGCGTCGCCGTGCACGACGACGGTGGCCTGGGGCATCGTCACGTGCAGGCGCTGACCGCGGGACTGCAGATGCGGCGCCGTGGACTCCCGGGCGGTGGAGATGATGTCGGACAGCGGTACCACGGCTGGACGCAGCTCGAGCTTTCCGCTGCTGATGCGGGAGACGTCGAGCAGGTCATCCACCAACCGCACCAACTGCACGACCTGCCGCTCCATCATGCCACGCGTGCGCTCAATGATGTCGGGGGAAGGCGCGGCCAGGCGCAGGATTTCGATGCCGTTGCGAATGGGCGCCAATGGATTGCGCAGCTCGTGCGCCAGGGTGGCGAGGAACTCGTCCTTTCTGCGATCGGCGTCTGACAGATCGCGGGCCAGGGACCGCAGCTCATCTTCCAGGCGCTTGCGATCCTCAATATCGAGAATGGACCCGATGTAGCCGAGCCATTCCCCGTCATCGTGTACCCGAGGGGTGGCGGTGTTGATGACCCAGCGGTAGCTGCCATCGTGGCGGCGCAGGCGGAACTCGTGGCGATAGGGGCGGCGGGCCGCGCGGGCCTGTTCCGTCACCCGTCGGTACTCGCTCTGGTCGTCGGGGTGCACCCAGTCCGCAAGCGACGGTGTGGGATCGGTGGGCTGCATACCGCTGAAGTCGAACCAGCGCTGGTTGAGATAACGAACCAAGCCGTCTCCACCCACAACCCAGATCATGACCGGCGCACTGTCCGCCATGCTGCGGAACCGCGCTTCACTCTCGCGCAGTGACTGCTCGGCGGCCCGTCGATCGGTAATGTCCAGAAGGAGACCGGCAAGTATGGGACGGCCGTCGCGCGCCGTCTGGATTTCTCCGCGAACCTCCACCCAGCCAATGTCCTGGCTGACTTCGCGCCGGATGCGGCAGCTCACGCGGAAGCCTTCGTTGCGGGTGTCCGTGGTCGCTGCGGCAATGGCCGCCTGTACGTCGGCCAGATCGTCGGGATGCACGAGCGTAAGTGCGTCCGCCAGTGACTGCAGTTGGCGACCCGGTGGCATGCCGAGCACCTCGCTGCCATTGTCAGACAGCGTGACTGCGCCGCCATCAAGCGGGACGTCAAACGACACCATGCGCGCAGAGCGCAAGGCGAGCTGCAGTCGTTGTTGACTGGCGCGAATGCGCTGCTGCGCGGCCTGCTGTTCGGACACATCGCGGAAGACCAGCACACCACCCAGCCGCTCACCGGAGGGAGTAACAATGGCGGCGGCCGTCTGGTCAATTGGCCGCTCGGTGCCATCATGCGACCGCAGTGTCACCTGATGCAGCGCCGATCGCGCCCGTCGCCCTGAAAGCACCGTGTGTACCGGGTGCTCGCCAAGACTGGCCGACGGATCGATGGGAATGCGATAAACGGCGTCGAGCGGCTGACCCACCGCCGACATGGCGCTTCGCCCCGTCAACTGTTCGGCCACCACATTCATGGTGGTGACGAGACCCTTGGTGTCCGTGGTGATGACAGCGTCACCGATGCTGCGCAGGGTGGTGTCCAGTCGTTCACGCTCGGCGGCCAGCAGCGTCGCGGCTTCGTGTCGCGCCGCAAGCTCACGTCGCAGCACGATGACAAATCCGAGAAAGGCGACCAGCGCGGCGGTGCCGGCAAATACGCCACTGCGGGCGGCTTGCTCGTAGGTTTCCTCTGCGGCCTGAGCGCGACCGGTCAGCAGGACCTGTTCTGCGCCGGTCATGCCATCGATCACCAGTCGAACGGAATCGGGGCGCTGCAGGCGTCGTTCGCGCTGCAGAATGGCGCGCGCCGCCGCCGGACCTCGGGTGCGTGCCACACGCTGCAGCGTGTCCAGCGCCGCCACACGCGCAGTGGCCACACGGCGCAGCATGGCAAGACGCTCACGCTGACTGGCGTTGTCGGCCACCAGACTGTCCAGGCGATTGAGTTGCTGCACCAGTCCGCCGCGAATGTCGGCCGGCTGAATCGCATCGGCCGAGTCGGCGGTGGCAACGAAGCCTCGCACGTCGGACTCCGCCGACTCGAGGTGCAGCATGAGACCGGCGAGCGTGTTGACCACCTCATGGCTGTGCGCCAGCAGCTCGGCCGTCTGCTCCATGCTGCGCGTGTTCCGCACCGTGAGCGGCACATTGATGGCCAGCACGATGGCCGCGATGATGGCGCCCCAGGTGAGGGAGCGTGTGGTCAGGCGATCAAACGGATTGACGAAACCATACGCCGCACTGCGGGGCTTGCGGGCCATGAGGGCGATTCGTGTTCAGGGGGAGTGCGCCTGCTGCCAGCACACAATGCACTGGTCCAACCAGTCACCGAGGCCATCCTCGGCTGCTGCTGGTCCGGGCAAAACTACGTCCGACGGGGCTTCGCGCTCCAGTACGATGCGCACATCGGTACCGGGTTCGCTGGCGCGTTCGGCGAACCAGAAATCCCAACTGTCACGCATGCCGTCGGCTGTGGTCGTCCACGCCAGCAGGCGACCGGGCACATCGGCCGTGATGCGTGTGTCCCAGGTGCTTGTACCCGCCGCCGTGGTGATGCTCCATCGGGTCAGGCCACCCATGGTGCGGGCCGTCACACCAGATCCCAGTGTACCGGCGAACACGTCGTGCGCGCGGAAGTACGCGTAGGCGACTGACGCAGGACATGCGACGTGAAACGTGCGGGAGAAGCGGTGAGCGGTGGTCACCCGTGCAATCTCCGTTCACGGCACAGTCCGCGGCATCGTCCAAAAGTGATAGATGACGCCTGCCCATAAGAGGGTGAAAAAGAGGGGTCGGCTGGCCAACTGCGCCGCGCGGCTTTGGCGGCGAAACTGCAATGCAGTGGTTCGGCGGGTCTGCCGACACTGCGAACTCACTGCAACAGGAGCCACGCCATGAACACCGATACCGCGAAGGGAACCTGGACCGAGATGAAGGGCAAGCTGCGCGAGAAGTGGGGGCAGCTTCGCGAGGACGAACTGGACCAGCTCGAGGGGAAGTGGGAGCAGGTGTCCGGCCTCATCCAGCAGCGCTACGGCGAGGCCAAGGAGAAGGTGGAGGAGGAGTTGAGCCGCCTTCGTCACTCACTTGAAAGCCGCGGCGACCGTGCTTCCCGTGACCTGCCGCCGGCAGCACCACCGGCTCGACCGCTGTAAATTCCAGGGATGGCGAATACGTTCATCCATGCAGATACCAGAGTGCCCGAACCTCCGGCGAGCGATCGCCGGAGGTTTCTGGCGTCACTGTGTGGCGTGGCGGCCGGCGTGTTGCTTCCCCGTGTGGCGCCAGCGCTCGTCACGCGGCATGCATTCACCTTCGCCCGATTGCGCTACAGCTCGGGTGATTGGGACTACAACCCCAAGGTCTGTGCGAACCTGCTCGATGCGGTCGTGCAATACACGGACATTCCGGTCAATCAGCAGGAAGTGGTGATCACGGCCGATTCGGCGGAGCTGCTGGCCTTCCCGTTTCTCTTCATGACGGGGCACAAGCTGGTGCGATTCAGCGAAGCTGAGCGTCGCGGCCTGGTGCGTTACGTGGAGAACGGTGGGCTGCTGTTCAGTGACGACTGCAATCACGATGTGAACGGCTTGTACGCAAAGTCATTCGAGGCCGAGATGGACCGGGCGTTCGGGCCGGGGCGCATGCCGAAGCTGCCGCGCACACACCGACTCTATTCGAGCTTCTTCGAGTTCCCCGACGGTCCTCCGCGCACGTCTCACGAGCTGAACGGCTGGGGTGACAATGTCGTGCATGACTACCTGCGCGGCGTGGAGCACGACGGGCGACTGGGTGTGCTGTACTCCAACAAGGACTACGGCTGCGAGTGGGATTATGACTGGAAGAACAAGCGGTTCCGGCGGCGGGATAATACGAGGTTTGGGGTGAATGTGGTGGTGTATGCGATGACCTGAGCGTCGAAACGGCGCGTTCGCCTTCCACTGCTGTGGGCCGTGGGCTGTGTGCTTTGGGTGTGAGTGGCGTCACTCGCCAGATCACTCGATCCCGAACCTTGGGATAGCGCGATCTCGCCCCGATACCACTCACACTCACCACCCATTGCCCACAGCCCACGGCTGTGGATAGCTCAGGCCACGACCGCTGTTCTAGTCGAACGCCGCCCCCACATTGATGTTGCGAATGAGCATCCACGGCGAACCGTGCGAGATGCTGTTGGTTTGCGTCGGCTGCCCCTTCGCGTCGCCGCCCGTCCCATGCATCTCCCACTCGTTCGGGCCGGTGATGCCGTCGAGATTGGCCCAGAAGTCCGTCGTGATGGCGTTGTAGGTGACATCGGTGACCTGGCGGGTGATCTTGCCGTTCTTGATCTCCCAGAAGATGTGGCCGCCAAACTGTCCGTTGTAGCGCTGCTGGTCGATGGAGTAGCTGCCACGGCCGTCGATCATCACGCCGTCCTTCACATCGCCAATGAGCTGATCGAGTGAGGGCGAGTTGGCCGGACCCGGCTCCACGTGCACGTTGGGCATGCGGAGGAACGGATAATCGCGCCAGGTGCTGCCGAAAGTGCAGCCGCGGCTCTCCTTCTCGCCAATGAAGTGCGCCGTTTCGCGATTAGTCTGCAGACCCACCAGCACGCCATCACGAATGAGCGGCCACTTCTGCGTCTTCACGCCATCGTCGTCGAAGCCCACGGTACCCAGACCGGTGCTGGTCTTGTCGCAGGTCACGTTGAACAGCTTGGAGCCATACTTGAGCTTGCCCACGTCGGAGAGTTTGACGAAACTCGTGCCGGCATAGTTGGCCTCATAGCCCACAATGCGATCGAGCTCGGTGGCATGCGCCACAATCTCGTGAATGGTGAGCATCGCGTGTGACGGCGACATGATGATGTCCTTCATGCCGCTCGAGCCGAGGGGCTTGGCCGTACACATCTCCACTGCGTCGGTAGCCACCTTCTCCGCGTTGGCGAGGAAGTTGGCGTTCTCGGCAAACTCCCAGCCGCCGGTGCCGGCCACGCCAGGATAGTTACGGGTGCGCGTCACGTCACCAACACGCGCCGTCACGGAGAATGTGGGCGAAGTGGTGAAGAGCTCCTGCTCGATGTACGAGCCTTCGCTGCTGGCGTAGTAGCGCCACTCATAGTTGTGGTTGCAGCCCACGTTCACCGACTGCACACCCTTCACCGCCCGCGCCTTCTCGGCGATGGCTTGCGCCCAGGCCTGCTTGTCGGTCTGCGAAACCGACGTCGGGTGCTTGAGCATGGGCGTGATGTAGTGCTCCTGAAACGGCTGCACGGGCGCGAGTTTCATGTCGGCCTTCTTGGCAATCGCGCTGGCCTTGGCCACTTCCACCGCGACCCGCGTCACGCGACGCAGTTCGTCTTCGGTGAGAATGGGACTCGAAGCAAAGCCCCACACACCACTGTGAATGACACGCACGCCGAACCCACCGGGCTCGCGCTCGGCATCGGTGGGCACGTTCTGCAGCGTGCGACGCCCACCACCGCGTCCGCCACCACCACCGCGGCCACCAAAGCCGCCGGCAAACCCACCGCCCGACGAGCCGTCGGCGCGCAGAATGACGCTTGCGCCGGGAAGCGCGGTGCTCATGGTGAAGCGTACGTCGGTGTAACTGCAGCCGGCCCGCTTGCCCTCTGCGAGCACGATGTCAGCCATGCCCTTGAATCGCGTTTCCAGCGGGCGTCCGCGCGGCGAATCCGCCAGCACCTGACCGAAGAGGTCGCGCGAGTAGAGCGTGAGTGCGGCGCCTGCGCCGAACTGCTTGAGGAACGAACGACGGGAGGAGCTCATGGAGGAATTCCTGTCGAAGGGCGAGGTCAGACCGCGGGAGAGACGGACGTCATGTAGAACTCCTCGATGCGCACCGGCGGTACGAGCGCCGCGTTGCCGCTGTCGAAGGATTCCCCGAGCAGCATGGGCACCGGCTTGCCGACCAGCGTGAGGTTGTTGTAGCCGACGATGGGAGACATGTTCCAGCGGAAGTTCTGCACGGGGCCCACGATCTCCCCATTCTCGATGAGGAAGAGTCCGTCGCGTGTCATACCGGTGTTGAGCAGCGGCTGCTCCTGCGATGGCACACCGCGGATGTACCAGAACGACGTCACCAGCAGACCACGCCGCGTCTGACGGATCATGTCCTCCACCGACAGCTCGCTGCCGCCCTGCACGAGACTCTGATTGGGTGTGGCGCCGGCGTTGGGCCCCAGGGTGCGCAACACACCGTTCTCCACCCAGGTGACCGGACGCGCGGGACGATTGTCCGGGCCAATGGTGGACTGACGCAGGATGCTGTTGCCCACGTCGCTCTTGAGCGTGAAGAGTTCGCTGAAGATGCGGTCACCAACCTTCTTGCCACGCATGAAGGTGTCGGGGCCACCCGGACCACCAAACTGCCCACCACCACCACCACCGCCGCCGCCGCCGCCTGGAGCGCCACCACCCGGTGGTCCGCCCGGTCCGCCGGGACCGCCACCAAATCCGCCGCCACGATTGAACAGGCCCGTAGCCAGTGACAGAAAGCGCGCGTTGGCACGCGGCTCGAGAATGACCGTATAGCGACCCGGCTCGAGCGCCTTGGCATTGCGACTGCGCAGCGCCTTGCCCGCCGCCGTTTCCGTGAGCGACTTCACGTCGATCATGCTGAAGTCCTTCACGCCGCTGATGGCCGCGAAGCCTGAGCCGCTTCCGTCGGCCATGCGACAGGTGAGCACGAAGCCCAGATCAGCCGAGCGGTAGTAGGCAAAGAGCCCCTTCGAGTTGGCCGTGCAGTTGGCCATGTCGTTCTTGGGCATGTAGCCGGCGCCCACCACACCGCGCGCTGCGGCGATGTCGATGCTTTCCTTCACCATGCGCCCACGCTCGGCGGGACCAACGGCCACCATGTTGGGCAGCGCGGAATCGACCGGGATGTAGTTCTGCGGGCCGAGCAGTTCGGGCAGGTTGTTGGAATCGTTGGCGGCCTTGGCATCTTCCACCGCTTCGTTTACCATGGCCCGCAGCCCGGCATCCGAGATGTCCCGCGTGCTGGCGGTACCGACCTTTTGTCCGATGCGCACCGTGACATTCACGTTGAGATCGAACTGCACGAGGTTGGTGGTGATGGACGAATTCGCCCACCGGGTGCCGGACCGTTCACCGCCGGAAAACTGCACTTCGGCCGTGTCGGTCTTTGCCATGTCGATCACCTTGTCGGTGATGGCTTTGACCTGTTCGCGTGTGTACATGTGGGAAAAACGCGGGGAGGAGGGGAATTGCTGGACAGAGATGCCGACTGCCGCCGACCAAGGCCGACTCAGCGGGCGCCTCTTCGCCTACGTAGCCACCATTCCCCGCCGAGCGCGAGGGTCAGGGGCAGAATCCACCACCCGGAACGCATCGGGTGCCAGGGGGCACGTTGACCGGGAGGTTTGCTTTGCTTCGCCAGCAGACTCCTGACGGTGGCAGGTAGCTCGTCGAGAGCGTCTGCGCTGAGCAGGCGACCACCCGTCGCGCGCGTCCACGCATCCAGCAGCTCGACGGGAGGAAGATCGCGTCCGTACTTCCAGCCTGCCATGCCGCCGGCGCTCGCTGCCGATACCTGGCTCGCGACAACAAGGGTGGTCAGGTAGGCCGTGTCACCTTGCAAGGCGGCCACCACGGTCCAGCGTCCGGGCCGCGGCAGTCGGCCCTGCGTGCGCCACTGCCCAGTGACAGTGGTGGGAAACACGGCAAGCCGCAGCGAGTCACCACCTTCGTGGATGGCGCGGACCTCTGGCGCGGCGCTGCTGTCGTCTCGCAGACGCATGATATGCCACGTGCTCAGGGCGCCTGCCGTGCCATGCGCGGCACTTGCTCCTTCGCTGAGTCGCAACGCCGGCTGTGCACTTGCCGCGAGGCGCGCAGCCATCTCGCGCCAGCTCTGATCAAACGTGGAACGTTCTGCATCGCGAAAGCGCCAACTGTCCAGCGCGCCACTGGTGGCTACGACACCTGCGCCCATTGGAGCGTACCAGGCCACCACGGTGTCCTGCCATTGCACAAGCGGCACGGCGTCATCGCGCAAGGCGCGTGGGATGGCTATCGTCTCGCTGCGAAGCAGGAGCGAATCGAGACCGGCGAGAGCGTGGCGTTGCAGCAAACGTGGCGACTCCACCGAAGGCAGCACACGCCAGCCGCCGCTACCCAGCACGCTGTCGAGTGCCAGCTGCGCCGCGCGCTCGGCTGCGGTGCGCGTTTCCGGCACATGATCCGGCAGCACCAGTACCGCTCGCCCCCACCGCTCCGCCAGCACACGCAGCGTGCTCACGTCCTGTAGCGACAGTCGCTCGGGAGCGCCCAGCACCACCAGCTCGGGCAGGGCCGACGGGTCGCTGAGGGCCAGGTTGCGCAGGGCGTCCAGGTCGCGCACCACCTGCGGAGTGGCTACACTCACGTTGGTAGAGGTGACGACGCGGGAGTTCACCGCAAAACGTGCATCACGTTCAAGGGTGCGGCGTACAAAGGTGCTGAGCCAGGATGGTCTGGCGTCGAGGAACAACACACGCCACGGCCTGTTCGTCACACGCAGTGCGAGATGCCGGTAGAGCGTGTCCCGACCATCCACGACACGCAGCGCAAGATGCAGCGCGCCTGTGTCGGTGGGTGTGAAGGGCAGGGAGAGCGCTCGGCGCTGTCCAGGCATCACGCTGTCGCTGCGCACTGCGCGCAACACGCCGCCGCTTCGCAGCTCCAGCTGCATTGATCCTGCCCGACCATCACGTTGCCGATGTACGCGCAGTGCCACGGCGCTGCGTTCGTGCAGGTGCACGGCGGCGGGTATCTGCGTGGTCTCCACGGCAAGGCCGCCCGGTGTGGCGAGCGGCACCACCACCACCGGTCCGGTCACTGGCATGACAGGGCCAGCCAGCAGATCCTGCGGAACATCAGCTCCAAGCACGACCGTGGCTTGCGCGTCCGGCACGGGGCCGGTGACCACCGTTCCCAATGGCTCAAGCCTGCGACGCACATCGTCCAACGGTGTTGGCATCGCGATGTCACCAGTATGGCGCAGCGAGATGATGGGCGGTGTGGTGCGCTCCACCATGAAAACCGGGTCGACAAGTCCGGCCAGCATGATGCCCACGGCAATCGCCCGAAGCAGCCACTCGACGCGTCGTGTCATGCTCACTCGCGTCCGCTGCCAGGCGCGGAGAGGCTGTTCAACCATGCCGACAACCTGAGACTCGCGCTGTCGCGAGCGGCGCGCCGATCACTCACGGCGCTGAGCGTCGCGGCTCGCTGTAGCCATGTGCTGAGCTCGCGCGACCGATTGCTGCCTGGCGCCAACTGCAGCACCCGCACCGCAAGCCGGTCTGGTGACTGCCTGTCTTCAGCCAAGTGGGTGAGCACGTCCCGGAGTGCCTGCTGCAGCGGAACCGCGCTGGCGCGCAGCGGCTCACGCGGGCGCCGCGACACACTGTCCAGCGGACCGGTCAGTCGGCGTCCAAGATCCAGTTGTTCGCGCTGTGACAAGGCCCGCATGAGGAAGCGCTGCCGCGCGAAAGCCTCCTGCAGATTGGTGAGCGCCACGCGTTCGAGACGCAGCGCCGTGGGCAAGTCCGACTCGCCCAGGGCCAGCGCGGCACGGCTCATGGCACGAATGGCCGTGAGCAAGGCGGCGCGTCCGCGATTGGCCATGCGCCCGGCCGAGAGATCGCCTTCGCTTTCCGCCTCATGCGTTTCGTCGAGATCGTCCATGCCGTCTTCGGTGGCGACGAGCGCCTGCTCGAACTCTCCACCGGTCATGAACACAAACTCTGCCCGGACTCGCCGCTGCTCGCCCGCAAGTGCGCGCGCCTCGGCCGCCACACGATCAGCGGCAAGACCGGCCCGTGCGGCCATGAGGCGTTCGGTCTTGAGGATGACCATCTGCTGGCTGACCGCATAGCGGTCTTCGTCCGGGTCGAGAGCAAACCCCGCGGCGGCCACGCCCCCATTGGGCAAGCGCTCGACGATGAACGCGTCTGATTCGGTAGCCGACGCCCCAGGCTGCGCGTCACGAACCCGCGCGCGATACACCACCAGGTCGCCCGGGTCCTGCAGCAGCGCAGTCAGGGCCAGTGTGGCCGAGGCGCGCCAGCTCGTGCCAGAGAGCCGGTTGATGGTGAGGGCTAGCTCGCCCTCGGTGAAGGTGAATCGCTCCCCCGCACCCGCCACCTTGGTGTAGGGCAGGGTCAGTGCACGCAGGCCGAGATCGTCACTGGCCTCCACATCGATCTGCAGCTGCTGGCGCGTACTATCCACGATCAGGTCACGACCCGGTTGGCGGATGCGCACAGTGGGTGGCGCATCGGGGCGTGCGACGATGGTGAGCAGGGCCACCCGACTTTGACGGCCAGCACTGCGCAGCGTATCCACGCTCAGGCTGTCATGGCGCTGCGGAACCGACACCGCCAGAAATCCGTCCCGTTCCACACGACCGCGCCACACCATGTCGCCCTGCGGAGAGCGCGGCACACGCACCGTACCACTGTCAGTCTGGAACAGCAGTGTGTCGTTCTCAGAGGCAACGACCACTTCGAGCAGACTGCCCACCATGGCCTGCACCTGCTCTGGCGCCTCCAGTGTATCGGTCTTTGCGGAGACATAGCGTGGCGGCGTCACCCGTACCTGCCCAATGACCAGTTGTCCGGGGCGTGTGACGCGCTGCACGATACGGCGCGCGGCTTGCTGTGTGGCCAGAGCCGCTGGTGTGTCCGATACGAGGAGCATGCACAGCATCCAGAGGCCCGCGGCACCCGCGGCCGAGGTGGCGGCCGGTCGCAAAGAGAGTCGGGTCCGCAGTGCCTGCTGCGCTGTGAGTGATGCGGCCATGGATTCAGCGCGCTGCGCTATTGCGTGCGCTACGATGGCACCAGACGCGGACGCAGACGCGGACGCGGATTGCGCGGCCATTGCGGACGAATCATGCGAGGTGAGTTCCCACGCCGTGCGGAGCAGGTTGCGCGACTCCGGCAGCAGCGTTTCGATATCGCGTAACACACGATCCCGTCCATGCGGGCTGCGTTGTATCCACAGCACACGGGAAACCGCAGCCATGGCACCTAGAACCACAGCAAGCAGTGCCGTCAGCAGCACACGCTCCCATGAGGACGCGAATGCGGCTGACGCATCAGCGCCAGACCATGCCAACGCACGGGTGAGCAGCAAGAAGCCGACATGCGCCACCAAGCCCAGCGCCACGCCAAGGAGGGCGCCACGCATCCGCTGCCTGCGCGTGAGCTGGGCCAGCAACACGCGCACGGCCGGCAACTCGGCATGACCGGTGATCATGTCCGCCTCATGGACCACTCATCGTGAGACTCACGTCCGCGTCCGGCTGCGCAGCCACTGTTCCAGGGCCAGGAGCATGAGCGCCGCGCCCCAGAACCAGCGGGCCAGTGTGTCCTGTTGGTGCACATCGCGCGTTGTGCCAGACCCCAGTGCAGGGCCCGACGCGACTGCGGCCCAGCGGGTCAGGGCCTCAGGCGCATGATACACGTCGCGAAGGGGCAGGTCGTGCTGCGGGTACGCCACACGCGAGCGTGGCGAGAGGGCCTCGCGCACTTCACGCCGAAGGGGTGTGGCAGCCGCCGTGTCAGCGCGTGCCTGCGCGGGTGCGCCTTCGCTCGTGCGGGCGGTAACCAGCTGCAGCGTTGGCGCCGTGTACTGCGCAGCCACCACGGCCTCACCCCGCATGTTGAACAGCAGCGGCAACGCCTCGACGCTACTGGCAATGGGCGCAGCGTGTGCCAGCCGGCTTGGGGGCCAGGCATGCCGCATGCGCTGCCACAGATGCTGCCGCGCCGCCAGCACATTCCACCATGCCTCGCGTGCATCCGCGGTGGACCAGGGCAGCGTGTCTGCAGCGCCCGCAGCACTCGATGTGCGGCGCACCGACATTCCGGGCGGATGCAGCACGAGACGAAGTGTCACGTCGGATGGCAACGCCGCCAGATCGGCCGAATCGAGTGCCCATGCCGGTACATCGGAACGCAGCTCGATGACCCGCGGCATGGGCCGCGTGCGCAGCCAGGCCACGGCGAAGCGCAGTTCGTCGCGCAAGTGATCCGCGCTCACCAGTCGTCGCAGCGATGGAGTGTCCGAGGAATCGCCGGCATCCGTTGCGCTGGTCCTCGACGAGGTATCCACGAGGACAACAACCGAGGGTGCACGTTCCGCCGCGCTGCTCATCGACGATCCTGTGCTCCACACCGGCTGCATGAGCCCTGCCACGACCGTGGCCAGCATGGCGCATCGCAGCAGCAACAGCCAGCGGTCGTCGAGGCGGGCACGCTGCGTGGGACGGAGCGGCGCTGCATCCAGTAGACGTAGCGAGGGAAAGCGCACGACGTCGGGCGGGCGACGGCTCAGTCGGTGTACGACCAGCGGCACGACGAGCGCCAGGAAACCGGCGGCGGCCCATGGCACAAGCCACGCGTTCACCCGTCAGCCCACCGGAGCGGCGAGGGTGGGGCGCTCGCCGTTCATACGGCGCAACAGGTAGTCGCGCAGGCTCTTCTCAGGCGGGACATCCGTGTCGAAGCGGGCGTAGTCCAGGCCTTCCTGCTGTGCGAAGCGCCGCCACGTTTCAATGAAGGTCGCGTGTGCCGCACGATAGCCACTTCCTTGCGCCTGCGGGTCGATGAGTCGGCGCTGTCCCGTTTCGGCGTCTTCCACCTCAACCTGCGCCGCAAACGGCAGCTCGCGTTCACCGGCCGCAACCAGTTGCAGCAGCGCCACGTCGTGTCCGTGGCGTGCCACATGGCGCAGTTCGCGCTGCGTGGACTCCGGTTGATCGTAGAAGTCGGACAGCACGATCATGAGCCCGCGACGCTGCAACAGTTCGGCAGCGCGTCCGATAGCCAGTGGCGGATCCCAGATGCCACCTGCCTCCAGTGCGTCCAATTGCGACAGCACCGCGCGACGATGCACGCGGCCGGAGCGCGCTGGGAGGTAGCGCACGCGGCCATGCGTTCCATGATCCGTTGGTGACGGCGATGCGGTGTCGTTCGCTGCGAGACTCATGAGCCCCACGGCATTACCCTGCTCGATGGCGAGATGGGCGAGGGCGGCGGCCAGCAGAACCGCGTAGCGCAGCTTGGAGTCCGGTGCGCCCTGCGGAAAGTCCATGGACGCACTCGTGTCCAGGACGAGCATGACGCCCACGTTCGTGGACTCGCGATAGCGGCGCGTATAGAGGCGGTCGCTGCGCGCAAAGAGCTTCCAGTCGAGGTGCTTGAGGTCGTCGCCGATGCGATACGGTCGGTGCTGATGAAACTCCGCCCCCGCTCCCTGAAACGGGCTGCGGTGGTCGCCCACACGCAATCCCTCCACCACCACACGGGCCGCGAGCTCGAGATCGTCGACGGCGGTGATGAGGGTCGACCGTGCGGCATCGTGCGAGTGGCGTCGCTCCATCTGGGGACGTCGTGTCAGGGGCGAACGCCGGCGAGCAGCATGCCGATGACCCGGTCGGCCGACACGCCCTCGGCTTCGGCGCGAAAGTTGACGAGCAGGCGATGTCGCAGCACGGGCAGGGCCACTTGGGTCACGTCGTCCAACGCAGGGACCGAGCGTCCATCGAGCAGGGCCGTGGCTTTGGCGCCAAGCAGCAGGGCCTGCCCGGCACGGGGGCCCGCGCCCCAGCGCAGCCAGGCGCGGAGCTCGGATGGACAGGTGGCATCGTCGGGGCGCGTGGCGCGCACGAGGCGCAGCGCGTAGTCCACCACATTGCTGGCCGCAGGCATGGCACGCACCAGTTGACGTGCTGCTTCGAGCTCGGCGCCTGTGGCCACCGGAGCCACGGTGGCATCCGCGGTGTTCGTGGTGCTGCTGAGGATGCGTCGCTCCTCTTCGAGGTCCGGATAGTCAATGACCACGTTGAACATGAAGCGATCGAGCTGCGCTTCCGGCAGTGGATGTGTGCCTTCCTGTTCGATGGGATTCTCGGTCGCCAGCACAAAGAGCGGACGTTCGAGCGCATGACGCACACCGCCCACGGTGACCTGATACTCCTGCATGGCCTCGAGCAATGCGGATTGCGTGCGCGGCGGCGTGCGATTGATCTCGTCGGCGAGAATGACGTTGGCAAACACCGGACCCGGAATGAACCGCACCTTGCGCGTGCCCGTCGCTGGATCTTCTTCGATGACCTCGGTGCCCACGATGTCCGAGGGCATGAGGTCGGGTGTGAACTGAATGCGACTGAAGGTCAGGTGTACGGCATCGGCCAGCGTCTTGATGAGCAGGGTCTTGGCGAGACCCGGCACACCGCGCAGCAAACAATGTCCGCCGGCGAGCAGACAGGTCAGCACCTCACGTCGCACCTGCTGCTGACCGATGATGACCTGGCCGATTTGTTCATCGAGGCGTTGGGCGAGCGCCGTGGCGCTGGCAAACGGATCGTCGGACACGACCGTTGAGGAAGGGGGGTGAGTCATGCCGGTGATCAGTCGATGCGCAGGCGCAGCACCGCGCCCGGTGCGAGTGCCGTCCAGCGTGTGCCCATGTACGGCTCGAGGTGTTCGAGAAACCGTGGACCGCTGATGGCGCGCACGATGCGAAGCGGGTGGGAGGGAGGGCGAAAGAAATCCTCCCAGTGCGCGAGCAGCACGTGGTCGGGTTGCAGTGTGGCCAATAATACGTCCGGGTAGCCGGCGGCGTTGTCGTAGTTGGCCGGCACCACGAGCGCGAGCGTTCGCCGTGCCGGGGGAAGGGCGGCAAGGGTTCGCACGGCGTCGCGCACCACGTCGCCGGTGGCGGCGGCGTCGTGCAGCAATACGCGCAGCGCCACCGCACCGCCTGCATCGTGGATATCTACCGTCCAGGCCAGCACGGTCCCCATGCGCCACGCCCGTGCACGGCCCGGAAGGCTGGCGCGTGGACGGCGCTCCTGGCCCGGCGCGATGGTGTAGCGCAGGCCGAAGTCCCACACATTGGGTGCATGATCCCAGGGCATGGCGTGCGCGGTGACGTACGGGCCAATCCGAATGCTCGAGGGCCACGCCGTGGACTGCGTTACGGAGTCCGCGCGCAGCACATGCCGCACCGGATGCAACTGGTTGACCACGCTGGCACTCCCGTACACGGTGGCGTTGGGCAACCACGGCGCCAGCGTCGGCAGGTCCATGAGATGATCGTAGTGTCCATGCCCCACCAGCACGGCGCGCACACGCGCCCAGCGCGCGCTGTCGGCCGCCGGTAGCCCGCGCACGGCGTCCCATACCCGCGGCGCGTTGCTGCGCACGCCGCGCACCAGGTCCCACACGGCCACCCTGACGGCTCCCGGATTGGAGTAGGCGGGCGGAGTGAGCACCAGCCGCGTCGTGTCACGCCACGGCAGGATGAGGAAACCGCTGACGCCAAGCGCGATGATGTCCACCGAATCGCGACACGCCGTGGTACACAGGTCCACACGCTGCGTCTCTGACGGCCGCACCGGTCGAAACGGAGCAACCGGGGTTGGGCGCAGTAACTGACAGGCGCCCAGCGGCGACAGGAGCAGCAGCAGGCCGTGGCGCGCACGACGTCCGAGGGAGGGAGTGGCGACGGGGAGGCGCATCGGTGCAAGCTACGATGCTGCGCCGGAGGACAGCCAGCCTGAAAGCCCAACCTACATTGTTCTCATGACTTCCTTCTCTGCGGCTACAACGGCCATCCTGCTGATCTTCGGTGCCGGGACACTCATCGCCATTCAGGGGCCCATCAACGCCACGCTGGCGCGTGGCATCGGGTCACCGGTCAACGCGGCCCTGGTGTCCTTCCTCGTCGGCACGCTCGCGCTCATGGCGGTGGCCTTCGGTCAGCGCGCCACGCCCGACGCCACGTTGATGCGCGGTCTGCCCTGGTGGGCATGGATCGGCGGGCTTTGCGGTGCGGTGTTCGTGGCAGGGGCGGCGTACGCGGCGCCACGAATCGGCGTGGCCAACATGCTCACGATCAGTGTGGGCAGTCAGTTGCTGACCGCCATTCTGCTCGATCACTACGGAGCATTTGGTGTCCCCGTGCAATCCATCAGCATCACCCGCGTGGCGGGCATTCTTCTGGTCATTGGTGGAGCGGTGCTGGTACGACGCGGCTGACAGGCCATGTCTGCCGCGTCGTACCAGACCGCGACGACTTACATCACGATCACCGCGATGTTGTCGCCTTCCTTGAGCTTGAGCGCCTTCGTGCTCAGCTGCTGCGCACCCTGCGGACGGGCGAACACGCGCACTTCACCCTTGCTGCGCGTGATGGACGTGGGTACCACCAGCGTGGACTGGGTGTTGGCGGCCACTTCGCCCAGACGCACGAACACCAGACCCTGCTCAGCGTAGACCGTCACCGGACGATCGCGCTCGTTGTCGATGGTCACGGTGGCCGCCGCGCCGGCTGCGGACGGACGCGTGATGACGACGCTGTCGGTGCGCGGCAGGCCCTTGGCGGGCGGCACGAGCAGACCGAAACGCGCATCGTTCACCGGCATGGCGTAACGCGCCACGAGGTTGCCTTCACCCTCGGCCTTGGCGAACAGCTTGAGTGTGGACTGACCCGTGAGGGCCCACGACGGCAACTCGAGCGTGCCCACGCTGTTGGCGCTCACCGTGCCGAGCGCGCGCTCGCTGCGGCCGGCTTCCACGTACACCGTGACGGCCGTGTGCCGGTCGTTCTGCACCGTCAGGGCCTTGAGGGAATCACCCACCACCTTGGTGGCAGGAAGACGGGTCGGCGGCTGAGTCTGCGCGCTGGCGGTCGCCGTCGCGCCCACCAGGGCCGCGGCAAGGACGTACACGTATCGACGCATGGGAGTTACCTCGGAAAGCGGTGAAACCGACGAGCGGTGAACCGAACGGTGAACGCAGCGCATCATGCGCCGGACGGCCTGACGCTGCTGCTTGTAGTGTTGACGCAGCCGCTGAAATCGCGGCGTAGGGTATTCCTTCGGAAACGTCTCAGGGAATCCCCGAAAATGCGCAGTCACGCACATTCTCTGGTATGAATACGCCAGAGGGCGAAATGGATCCGGGATTCGGGAGCACAGGCCAGCCACGACGATGACCCGCGCTGGAGTGGGATAAGGCGAATCACAAAAGTGATGTGTCGTGCCCTCCGGGTGGCGAGGCACACTGCGAAGTGGGCCGCAGCCGTGAGCAGCTCAGGATTTCGTGACCAACAGCATTGGGGGCGGGACCAGTCGGAAACACGCAACTCGCGTGTTCCGTACATTATGGGAATCGCTGTTGTCCGCATTGCGGACTGTTCTGCTCCTACCCATCCCAACGCACATGCGCCTCACGTCCCGCGCTGCCGTCGTGCTCTCCGCTGCCATTGGCCTTTCGGCCTGCGCCGGTGGTGCCAAGCCGACTCCGGCCGCGTCGCCCGCTTCCGATCCCCGCAACAACCTGAAGGCCGGGTTGTTCGATGCGGCGGAGTACTCGTCGAACCTCAAGGTGCTGGCCAAGGCCGTTTCGCCCAAGGGCTTCCTTGGCATCACCAACTCCGATCTGGCCTTCACGGGCAACTACGTCATTCAGGGCAACTACAACGGCCCGGTGGTGTGGGACATCAGCAATCCGGCCAAGCCGGAGCTGGTGGTGGCCTACGAGTGTCCCGCGTCGCAGAATGACGTGTCGGTGTACAAGAACCTCATGTTCATGTCGGCTGAAGCGCTCAACGGCCGCGTGGACTGCAAGCCGGGTGGCGCACCTGGTGCGGTGAGCAAGGAGCGCATGCGTGGTGTGCGCATCTTCGACATCAGCAACATCAAGGAACCGAAGCTGGTGGCGAACGTGCAGACCTGCCGCGGGTCGCACACGCACACGGTGCTCGAAGATCCGAAGGATCGCGCGAACATCTACATCTACGTGTCCGGCTCGTCGGCCATTCGCCCCAAGGGCGAGCTTGAAGAGTGCTCCACGGCCGCGAGTGATGATCCCAGCTCGTCGCGTCTGCGCATCGAAATCATCAAGGTGCCCCTCGCCGATCCGAGCAAGGCGGCGGTGGTGAGCCGCGCCAACATTTTTGCCGGCCTCACTGCGCCCAAGGCGCACGGTCCGTCCGATGCCGACAAGGCGGAGATGGCCAAGGTGAAGGCCACCGGCGCGTTCACGGTGTTCGTGCAGGAGATGGGTGAGGAGATCGTGTTGCCGGCCCAGTTCGTGAAGCCGGTCATCGACAGCATCACCAAGGCGCGCGGCGGTACGGCGGCCAACGCGGCGGACACGGCAGCGGCGCGCCCGGTGGTGGATGCGCGCGTCAAGGCCATGCTGGCAGCGCAGGGTGTGGGCGGTGCCAAGGGCGACGGCCGCATCAGCGAGGGCTCGCAGTGCCACGACATCACGGTGTATCCGGCGCTGGGCCTGGCTGGTGGCGCGTGCGAAGGGCATGGCATTCTGCTCGACATCAGCAACCCGGTGAACCCGGTGCGCCTCGATGCC
The DNA here is from genome assembly GCF_002483225.1 of Gemmatimonas sp. UBA7669. Taxonomy (NCBI): domain Bacteria; kingdom Pseudomonadati; phylum Gemmatimonadota; class Gemmatimonadia; order Gemmatimonadales; family Gemmatimonadaceae; genus Gemmatimonas; species Gemmatimonas sp. UBA7669. The sequence goes on from NZ_DLHL01000053.1 coordinate 34,044, forward strand.
GTGGCCGACTCCAACTTCGCCTACTGGCACTCGGCCACGTTCAACAACGATGGCACGCAGATGCTGTTCAGCGACGAGTGGGGCGGTGGTGGCGCACCGAAGTGCCGCGCCGGTGACAAGCCGGAGTGGGGCTCGAACGCCATCTTCGACATCGTCAACAAGAAGCTGGTGTTCAAGAGCTACTACAAGATCCCCACGTACCAGACGGCCAACGAGAACTGCGTGGCGCACAACGGCTCGCTGATTCCGATTCCGGGTCGCGACGTGATGGTGCAGTCGTGGTACCAGGGTGGTATTTCGGTGTTCGACTGGACGGATCCGGCCAAGCCGTTCGAGATCGCGAGCTTTGACCGTGGTCCGGTAGACAGCACGCGCATGCAGATGGGTGGTTCCTGGTCGGTGTACTGGTACAACGGCAAGATCGTGAGTTCGGAGATCGCGCGCGGTCTCGACGTGGCGGAACTCGTGCCCAGCCAGTACGTGACGCAGAACGAAATCGACGCCGCCAACACGGTGAAGTGGGACCAGCTCAACGCGCAGGGGCAGCCCAAGATCGTGTGGCCGCCCAGCTTCCCGCTGGCCAAGGCCTACACCGATCAGCTCGAGCGCAAGGGTTGCGCGGCGGCTGCGGTGGGCACGCTGCGTTCGCAGATTGCGGCGGCCGAGAAGGCCAACGGCGCGGCGCGCAACACGGCGCTGCAGGCGGCGGTGAGCGCGGCGGAAGGCGCGCGCGGCTGCGACAGCAAGAAGGTGGATCTGCTCAAGAAGGCGCTGCAGGATCTGCAGGGCGCGATGATGTAATCAGGCCGCGCGCCGGTGTAGTACGTGCCGTGCGTGTGTCGCATTTCGCGTGCATCTCGCCCCCCGTTGCTTCGGCAGCGGGGGGCGAGTGCTGTTCATGCGATGAATGGCGGGATGTGCACCGCGAACAGATGAGTTGCTGCGCTTGTTGTGGGACGAAAAGCGCAGTGACAGCACAGGGAGTCCGTGGGTAGTGCAATCGAGTGCGGATGCCGTGCGCCGCGCCTTCCCACCTCTTTCGTGATCCGACCATGATTCCATTCGAGTCCAGCCCCGGTCACGCGTTGGCGTCCAACACGCCGCGCACGTCGCGTAGTATGCTGTCCCGTCGCCTTGCTGCAGCCGCGCTGCTGCTGCCGTTGCTGGTCAGTGCCTGCTCTGAGTCGGGCGGTCCCACGGGCAATAACGGCGCCGCGCCGGATTCGCTCAAGACACTGCCGCGTACCCTGACTGCAGCGGAGCAGGAGGGCGTGCGCGCCAATACCCAGTTTGCGCTGAACCTGCTGCGCGCCACGGCGTCGGCGGGACAGGGCAATGTGCTGCTGTCACCGTTGAGCGTGTCCTTTGCCTTGGGCATGACCATGAACGGCGCGGCCGGCAACACGCTTACCGAGATGCAGCAGACGCTTGGCTGGGGCGCCCGATCGCAGGGTGAGATCAACACCGCGTACCGCGATCTCCGTGGCATGCTGCCGACGCTCGACAACAGCGTGACCATTCGTCTTGCCAACGGCATCTGGACGCGTGCGGGGTATCCGGCCGGCCCCGAGTTCACGCAGAAGGCCCGTGAGTTCTTCAACGCGCCGGTGCAGACGCTCGCCACGCCTCAGCTCATGTACGACTCAGTGAATGCCTGGGGAAAGCGCGAGACGCAGAACATGATCCCGAAGGTGCTCGACGGCAACGCGCCGGAGGATCTGGCAATGCTGTTGGCCAATGCCGTCTACTTTGCCGGCTCGTGGCGTAACGCCTTCGAAACGGACAAGACCAAGCCGGAGCCGTTCCGCCTGGCGTCGGGCGCGAGCGTGTCGGTTCCCATGATGCAGCGAAAAGGCGGATTCAACGCCTTCCAGGATGCATCGGTCTCGGCCGTGGAGATGCTGTACGGGAACGGCGCCTACAGCATGGTGCTCATGCGACCCACCACCGGCAGCGCGAGGGAACTGGCGTCACAGCTCAACGAGGACCGTTACAATGCGATCGTGAGCAGCTTGCGGCCAGCCGATAGCGAAAGCTGGCTTGCGCTGCCGCGCTTCTCCGTGAAGGGCAATCTGGAGTTGTCCGAAACGCTGGCGGACATGGGCATGCCCAGAGCGTTCGGCGGGTTCGCCGAATTCCCGTATCTCGTGCCCTCCGCGCGCACCAGCATTGGGTTTGTACAGCACGCGGTGGCGCTCGATGTCTTCGAGCAGGGGACCCGCGCGGCCGCAGTGACCGTGGTGGGTATCCGTCTGGTTTCCGCGCCGCCCTCGTATCGCTTCGACGCGCCGTTCGTGTTCTTCATCCGAGAGCGCCTGAGCGGCACGGTTCTCTTTGCCGGCGTGATCAACGATCCGCGGGCCTGACAAAGCACACCCACAAGCAAAACGGGACAGCGACCGTGCACAGGTCGCTGTCCCGTTCTGCGCAGGTTGCCGTGGCCTGCGCTCAACGAACCGTCAGCGATCCATCAGCGGTCCATGACCGACAGAAACTGCCGCCAGGGACCCACGGCCTCCCGATACTGCTTGGCCATCGTGCGGCTGATCTGCGCGAGGTGCGACAGATCGTGTGCCACCCAGGTGGCCAGCAGTTGACCGAGTGTCACCTCGCCGAACACCGGATGCGTGGCTGTGCGAGAAAAATGCACGTCACGAATGTCCAGCGCGCTCAGCAGGGCGAGATTGTCCTCGCGGGCGCTGCGAAAGGCCCGCAGCAATTCGTGCAGCGGCGTCTCGGCGTGCTCGCGCAGCATGGCCTCACGGTCAAACGGCGTGAAGCGTCGCTCGGCATCCGACGACAGCGTAAGCTGGATGCGTGGCATCCAGTCCGTGCGCTCACCGTGCAGCAGGTGCCCCACGACCTGATAGGGCGACCAGGTGCCGGGGCCCTCGGTCCCGTGCACCCACACATCGGGCAGGTCACGCAGCCACACGTCGAGGATGACGGGCGTGCGCGCGAGAATGCTGCGTCCTTCGTCGAGCGAGAAATTCATGCCGTGGCTGGGTTGGGCCCAACCAACGCCACCGTCAACGTGGAACGGCGGACAGCGTCAGCCAGGCACGATAGCGCGATGTCTCAATGACCGGTCCTGAACTGACCGGGTACGGCGTGAGCGAGTCGAGTGCGATGCGTGTGACACCGATGACAGTGTCGCGTGGCGCCCGATTGACCCGCAAGGTGAACAATACGTCGGGGCCCTGACCAACACGATGGCTGAGCCGGACGTCCGCATCGCCTTCCCAGACGCAGGTTGCGTTGATCGGGCAGCGCGAGTCGTTGGCCACGCCAATTAGGGTCACGACGTGCCGTCTGTCAGCCGGTGAGACCGCGGACTCCCCGGGCGCCAGCACCGTGCCGGCACCGGCCAAGCGGCCGGTCGCTTCAACGGGTGCCGGATTGTCCGAGCCGCAGCCAATCAGGGACAGGACGCCGAGTGAGCAGAGGAGAGTGCGCATACTGGCGCTACCCCGGCGTGGACGGTTGCGTCACCGCTGTCCGGCCAACTGATTGGTGCCATGACGGAATCCTCGCCACTCCGCGTTGCCACGCTGGCCACTACGCGCACGGCGCGCTACGCCATGGCCGGCACTGCGGCTGGCACTGCGCAGCGCTGGTGGATGGGGCTGCATGGCTACGGACAGACGGCGGCCAGCTTCATCAAACCGGCGGTCCCGATCGTGCCGGCCGACACGCTCCTTGTGGCGGCCGAAGGGCTCAATCGCTTCTATCGCGAGATGCCACGCCCCGATGGTTCGCATCTTCAACGGGTGGGCGCGACGTGGATGACTCGCGAGAATCGCGAGGATGACATTGCCGACACCGTAGCCTGGCTGAGTCGTCTGCACGCGCATGTGCAAGCCGACTTGCCGCGGGGCGCCGCCACGCCGTTTGGCCTGCTGGCGTTCTCGCAGGGTGTGGCCACGGCTCTGCGTTGGCTGGCCCATGCACGCCTGGCACCGCGGATGCTCGTGCTATGGGCTGGCGGGTTGCCGCATGATGTGGATGCCGAGCTGTTGCACGCCGTGCTGCAGAACACGCGTGTTGTCGTGGTGACGGGTACACACGATGCCTTCGTGACCGATGCGCGCGTGCGTGAAATGCAGCAGACCTTGCACGAGTGGCAACTGCGGGTCGAGTGGCAAACGTTTGATGGCGAGCATCACCTGGACGCGCCGCTGCTCGGCGCCCTGCTGGAGGAGTTGCGAGATGCGTGACAGAAGGAGTCAGGGACGCGACCTGTTGGGTCGGGTCAAACAGCGCGTGGTGGTCGCGGGCGCCGTGCTGGTCGTGCTATCTGCAGCCGCCTGTGATCGCGCGGGACACAGTCCGGGGCAGGATGCTGTCGCGGGGGAGGCCGGCGCTGCGGTGTCGGCCGCTGACTTCAGTGCCGCCAACATGGACAGCGTGCAGTACGGGCAGGTGATGATCGACTCACTGCGCGTCCCCACGCGAGAGGGGCTCGTGGCCGTGCCGGGTGGCCGCGTGTTTGTCCGGCAGATCGGCAACGGCAGTGGGACACCACTGCTGGCGCTGCACGGTGGGCCAGGTGGTGTGTCGTGTCGCTTCGAGGTGCTGGCGCCATTGGCAGCGGACCGTCCGGTCATCTTCTACGATCAACTGGGTTCCGGTCGCTCCGATCGTCCAACAGACACGACACTGTGGCGGGTGCCCCGCTTTGTGGATGAGGTCACGGCGGTGCGTGAAGCGCTGGGGCTCACCCAGGTCCATCTGCTTGGTCACTCATGGGGTGGTGCGCTGGCGGCCGAGTATCTCGCGGCTGCCAAGCCTGCTGGCATCGTGTCGGTCGTGCTCAGCAGTCCGTTGCTCGACACGCCGCGCTGGATTGCCGATGCCAACCTGCTGCGTGCGCAACTGCCCGACAGCATTCGTCGGGTGCTGGATGAGCATGAGGCCAGGGGCACACTCGATGCGCCAGCCTATCAGGTAGCCACCGATACATTCTACGGTCGTCACGTGCGGCGCCTGCCCGTGGGCAACGAGCCGCGGTGCGAGGGCGTGGCTGGCAACGATACGATCTACCGTCAGATGTGGGGACCCACGGAGTTCTTGAGCACCGGTTCGCTCAAGACCTGGACGCGGGCGGCCGACCTGCCGTCGATTGCGGCGCCCACGCTGTTCATCGCCGGCGAGTTCGACGAAGCACGGCCGCAGACGCTGGACACGTTCCGCGCCACCATGCCCGACGCGCGACTGGTGGTGATTCCGGGCGCAGCCCACGCGGCCATGCGCGAGAAGCCAACCGAGTATGTTGCAGCGCTGCGCGCGTTCCTTGCTGAGGTGGAAGGGCGCGCGACGCCTTCACGCTGACCGCGGCGATTTACAGCAGCGCCAGCGCCGCCCGATTCACGAAGATGGGGGCGTGAAACTGCTCACCGTACTCGCGGGCCGTGACATCACGATACTCGTGCCGCGTGGAATCGCCGTGACCCGGATGGAGGCGCTTCCAGATGGACGCGCGCACGGAGGGGTCGGCGCCGTGTTGCAGCAGCAGCTCGGTCATCGCCGCGTCGGAACCGGCTGGCCGGTCGGGGCGGCGGTTGTAGTTCATCCAGAACGCCGGCATGGACACCACCGTGTGAAAGAGTGGTGTCCATCCACCAAAGCCACTCGCGCCCTGATGAGCCCGCGCGTTGACATCAGCCCCGTTCGCCAGGCACCACTGCACGATGTCGTGCTCGTCAAACTCGATGGCCATGTGCAGCAGGGTGGTGCCATCGAGTGGAGTGCCCTCGGTGGCATCGAGCGGGTCGACGCAGCCCATGGTTGATGGGTAGATCTCGCGGTGGCGAAAGGTGCGGCTGAGCAGCAGCGGGTCGCGCGCGCGATGCGCTTCCAGCAGATCGATGCGACCGCGGTGCAGGGCCATGGTGGGCGTATCCGGCAGCTCGAGTCCGGTCGCCACCCAGGATTCGAGAATGGCGTGCTTGGCCGCAGGGCGACGGGAGTCGGTCTGCAGCACGACGTCTACCGGGGCCAGTCGTGTGCCGTCTGCCGCAACGACGGCTGCGCCGAGTGCCAGCAGCGCGGCATTGCCGGCCTGATTGAGCGTATAGGCCGGACCGCCGAGCATGTCCGACGTGATGGGCGGCGCGCCCGTGAGGCGATGCAAGAGATGCAGGGTGTCCACCTGGCCCTGCAGTGCGGCGCGATCGATGGCATGCAGATGATCATCGGCGCCGGCTTCGTGCAGCCACTGAATGATGGTGCTGCGTCCGAGATTGGCAGCGTAGGCCATGGGTGCACCCCAGTGGCTGTCTCGCCGGATGAGCACGGGCTCGAAGAGCAGACTGCGTGATGCCTCGATGAGCTGCTGCACGGTGTGCAGATCGTCGTCCCAGATGGCAGCGGACAGTTTGCAGGCCTGCACCAGGCGTGGCCATGAACTGGCCTGATAGCGCCGCGCCACAATACGCTGCGCGTCGGCGAGTTCGACGTCGTCAGGATGCTTGGGGCGCTCGGGTTGACGCGCGAGCAGCTTGAGTGCGCTGGGGTCCTGTGCGCGGATTGCCACGTGCAGCTCGCGCGCTTCCTGCAGAAGCTGATCGAGATTGGGTCGAACGGGCAAGCGCAACGGGGCGGGATCGGGCAGCATGCGTGACGGGTGAGGGAGTGGCGACCATATTCCGGCACCGGTCATTGCCCGTCGGTCACTGCGGGCTGTTCACTTCTTTCCACGTCAGCGTCATGTCGTCGTCCATTCCGCTCGAACGTCTCACACTGCCCGTGCTGCTGTCGTCGTGGGCGCGGGTGGTGGACCTGGTGTCGCGCGGCGATCTGCCAGCGGACGAATATGCAGCCGATCTCCAGATTCGGCACGAAATCGCGCAGCGGGTGCGCAGTCGACCAGTGACGGCGGAAACGCGGGAGCTGCTGGCCGAGCTCGACGAATGGTTTCGTGAGGCGACAGAGGCGGTGGAGCAGCCGGTGGAGGGTGGAGACCCTCGGAGGGAGTGGTACTTCTACCGCAGGTTGAGAACTGCGTAAGGTGGGACGGCGTAAGGTCGCACTACGGGAAGGTACTGCGTGCGAGGTTCCCGCGGTCGGGGTCGGGGTCGGGGTCGGGGTTTGGGTCGGGGTCGGGGTCGAAATCAGTCGGGGCTGTCGGCGGCGGTCACGCGCTCATAACACGACGGACACACACCATGGCTGAACTGCGCGCCGGTGTGCGCGGCCACGTACGACTCCACGTGCTGCCAGAAGTCGTCATCATCGCGCACCTTCCGACAATACGAACAAATCGGAATGATCTCGCGCAGTGAGCGCACCTCGGCCAACGCCGACTGCAGATCCACGATCAACTGCTCGCGCTCCGCCTCCACCTGCTTGGCGTCGGTGATGTCCCGCGCCACCGCGTAAATCACGCCCTGATCCGTATCGGGCGCCGCGCTCCAGCGCAGCCAGCGATAGCTGCCGTCCTTGCAGAGATAGCGATTCTCGAAACCGCGAGCCTGTCCGCCGCCGCGCACTGCCTTGTTCTGCGCCAGCGTGCGATCGCGGTCGTCGGGATGCACAAACTCGAAAAACGGCCTGGCCTTGAGTTCATCGATCGTCCAACCCAGGGCGCGCTCCCACGAAGGGCTGAGCCGTCGGAAGTAGCCCGAGAAATCGAGAAAACAGAGCAGGTCGAGCGTGACCGCAAAAAAGCGCTCATCGGGCTCATTGGCCCGCCGCCAGTGCGGGAGTTGCAGCAACGCCAAGTCGACGGCCGCCAAGAGCTCATCGTCGCTGGCCTGCGCGGAAACCAGTGCCAGCGGCGCACCCGGCAACTTCACCTCACGCAGCAGGCTGCGGCTGTCGGCCGAGCCGGTCAGGAGCATCAGGCTGGGCACCGGACCGCGGCGGAGTAATTGGGCAGCCAGCTCCAGCGCCGACGGCGGGCCAGCGACGGCCGGAGAGATCAGGACCAGGTCGGGCTGCACCTGCGCGCAGCGCGCCAGGGCGTCCTCCGCGGCGCCACTTGCGCCCAGCACATGGTGCCCGGCCCCCTCCAGCAGACGAACGAGGGTGTCGGCCCGGTGGCCCGGCGGATGAACCAACAGCAGACTGGCGGCGTGTGGCATGGGTGAAGAAATAGCGACCGCAACAATATGACGCACTTGTCAGATTCGGTACTTTGTGAAACTTTTCACAAGCTCATGGCGTAAGACAGGTATCGCCCCAATTGCCCGGAGAGGTCATGGCCGTGTTCCGTTCGCCCGATTCTTCCAATCAGACGCCCTCGGTCGATCAGCGCTTCCCGACGGATCTCGACGGGCTGTCCGTGCCCAAGCTGACCGTGACCGGCAGCTACTCCGCCGACCCGCGGCCCCATGTGGTCATCGTGGGTGGCGGATTTGGTGGACTCTCCGCAGCGCGGGCCCTCGCCAAGGCGCCGGTGCGCATCACGCTCATTGATCGCACCAATCATCACCTCTTTCAGCCGCTGCTGTATCAGGTGGCGACGGCGGTGCTCAATCCCGCCGACATCAGCGTGCCCATTCGCTGGCTCCTGCGCAAGCAGGACAATGTCACCGTCATCATGGCCGAGGTGGATGCGCTGCAGCCCGACGCGCGCACGGTGTCACTCGACAATGGCACGGTGCAGCTCACCTACGACTATCTCGTCCTGGCCAGTGGGGCACGCCACGCGTATTTCGGCAACCCGCAGTGGGAAACGCATGCGCCGGGGCTCAAGAGTCTCGAAGACGCGCTGGAGATGCGTCGTCGCTTCCTGTTGTCGTTCGAAGCGGCGGAGCGGGCCAGTGCGGCTGATGAGCGTGATGCGCTGCTGACGTTTGTCATCGTCGGTGGTGGTCCGACGGGCGTGGAATTGGCCGGCATGATTCCGGAAGTCACGCGTCATGCGCTCAAGGGCGAGTTCCGTCGCATCGATCCATCGCGCGCGCGTGTGCTGCTGCTGGAAGGGGGGCCGCGCATTCTGCCCACCTTCCCCGAGGCGCTGTCGCAGCGCGCGCAGCAGGACCTCGAATCGCTTGGGGTCACCGTGCGCACCAACTGCATCGTGACCGACGTTGATGCCGACGGCGTGGTGGCCAACGGCGAGCGCATTGCGGCGCATACGGTGTTCTGGGGTGCGGGCAATCAGGCCTCGCCGCTCACGCGGCAACTGGGTGCCACACTCGACCGCGCCGGACGCGTGCGGGTGAACGCCGACCTGAGTGTGCCGGGCCAGCCCAATGTGTTCGTGGTGGGCGACGCGGCGGCAGCAGAGATCAGCGACGGACAGTTCGTGCCTGGTGTGGCACCTGCCGCCAATCAGATGGGCGCACACGCCGGACGCATGATTGCCGCCGATGTGGCGGGCGCGGCACGCTCTGGCTTCCGCTATACCAACAAGGGTGACCTCGCGACCATCGGGCGTCACCGTGCGGTGGCCGTGCTGGCGGGCCGTCAGCTCAGCGGTACCTTCGCGTGGTTGACCTGGCTGTTCGTGCACATTCTCTATCTGGTGGGCCTGCGCAACCGGCTCACGGTGCTCGTGCAATGGGCCTTCCAGTACGTCACCTTCCAGCGCGGCGTGCGGCTCATCACGGGCGACACCGTGCACCGACTGCTCAAGGCCAGTCGCCAGGCGTACGAAAAGCGACGGGTGGCCTAGGCCACCCCTGTCGCGTTGCTTCGCCCCGCCACATAGTTGGTGGCAAGCAGGGACCTTGAGTCCTGTCAGGCGTTCAGTTCCGAAGGGGACAATCAATGTCATCGACGCAGTTCTTGCAGCCTGATACAGTGTTGGAAGTCCGTCAGCTCAAGCGCCTGTATCGTGCTGGCCTGCTGGCGTTGCTGCTGATTGCAGCCATCGTGGCAGTGGGTGTGGCGGCGCTCGAGTACTCCGCGCGCTGGGTTCAGCACACGCGTGAGGTGCTGCGGGCCGTGCGAGAACTGCAGACCAGCCTGTTGCAGTTGGAGTCTCGTGCGCTGCAATCAGCCGTTGCACGCCAGCCGGCGGACCGTCAGGTCGCGCCGCGCGCGTCGGAAACTGAGCGGCTCGCAACCGGCACGACCATACGGGATACCGCGGGCTATCGCTCGCAAACGCAGGCCCCTTGGTCGAGCGCCCACATTGAGGCGCAGCTGGCCCGTTTGCTGACATTGACGGCGGACAATCCGTCTCAGCAGGAACGCGCGCGCATGTTGGCAGAGGCCGTGAACCAATGGGCCGCGCAGCGGGCTGCGCTGCTCAGCGGGGCGACGGCGGTGGCCATCGATACTCCGACGGCGGCCCTGCAACAGGTGCTGCAGGAATTCCAGCAGGAAGAGTCGAACCTGTACAGTTTGCGCGTGGCGCGGCAACAGCGCTGGCGCGTCACTCTGGTGCTCGTTGTGCTGGCGGCGCTGACTCTGGTGGCCTTTGCGCTGCACCGCATGACCAGCAACGTCCTGCGTGAAGCCGGCAACCGGAGACGGGTCGAGGGCGAACGTGATCGCGCCCAGGCTCTGCTGAATTTTGCACTCGAACGCTCGCCGCTTGCCGTGGCGGTGCTGGAGCCTGACGACAGTCTGCGCGTGGCAAACGATGCGTGGCGGGCACTGGAGCCGATGGGACGAGCCCATGCGACGGCGGCGGGATTGCCACTCGCCGATGAACTTGCTGCCGTAGTGGAGCGCGTAAGGCGAACCGGTGAGCCTGCCGTTGCCGAGGTCGTGGTGTCCGACACGCGTGCCGTGAACATGCTGGACCGTGAGGAGTCGCCCACTCTTGCGCCGAAGATGGCCGACCGGATTCTGCTCGCCAGCGCTCACCGCATCGACGCGGATTCAGACGCCGCAATTGGGCTGGTGCTGCTGGATGTCAGTGAACAGCGCTGGCTCGAAACGCAATTGCGGCATGCGCAACGCATGGAGTCGCTTGGGCGCCTGGCCAGTGGCGTGGCGCACGATATCAACAATGTCGTCACGGCCATCATGGGCTTTGCCGACATGGCCATTGCCGGCGTGCGTTCGCCCGACGCGCTTTCTCAGGTCGACAACGATCTCCAGCAGGTCCGTCGGGCCGCCGACCGGGCTGCAGTCATGGCCAAACAACTGCTGGCGTTCAGCCGGCGGCGCATCGCGCAGCAACGCCCGCTCGATCTGAGTGATGTGGTCCGGGATATCGAGCCCATGTTGCGCCGCATTTTGGGTTCGCATGTACAGTTCGAGGTGCGCGCCGATTCGCAGGGCTGGGCCGTGCGCGCTGATCCCGGTCAGATCGAGCAGGTGCTGCTGAATCTCGCCATCAATGCACGCGACGCCATGGAGCGAGGCGGCGACCTGACCGTCACGGTTCACACAGCCGATCGCCATGAGATGATGACCGCGGCTGCGCGGCGTGCCTGGCAGTCTGACCTGGCACGGTCCGACGATGGATGCTCTGACGTGGGAGAAGGCGTCTGTTTGACGGTACGCGATACGGGCGGTGGCATACCACCGGCCGTGCTGTCGCGCATGTTCGAACCATTCTTCACGACCAAGGCGGAAGAGAAGGGAACTGGTCTTGGACTTGCCACGGTCCGACAGATTGTCGACTCCCTTGGCGGCTTCGTGACCATACACAGCAAAGTCGGTGAAGGCACGAGCCTCTCCGTGTACCTGCCTCGAACCGCGGGCGATCCGGAGCCGCTGCGTATCCGCGTTTCACGGACACCCGTCAACAAGCGGTCGGGTATGGTACTCGTGGCTGAGGATGACCGTGATGTGCGCTATCTCATGGAGCATGTGCTCAGCGACGCGGGATACACGGTGCACACGGCACGGAACGGTCGTGAAGCCTTGAGCGCCATTGAACGCGCCAGTGCCCCCTATCAGCTGCTCATCACCGACCTGGTGATGCCAGCCGTCGGCGGTGTCGGACTCGGCTCGCACGCGATTGTGGAGGAGCGCGTGGCCCATGTGCTCTACATATCGGGCTACCAGGCCGACTCCTTTGGTGAGCAGACCACTCTCCCGCAGCATGCGCGCATTCTCGCCAAGCCCTTTACGCCAGCCGACTTGCTGGCGGCGGTTGCGGAGGCCATGGAGTAAGCCATGCAGGCGGGCGCGACGTACGCCGCGCCAAACGCCGCTCAGCGCAAGTCGAACACGTATCGCTGCAACTCGTTGATTTGCGTTTCCTGCAATGCCACCTCGTACGCCAAGATGTCACCGCTCGTGATCACTCCCACGAGAGTGGGCCCGTCCTGCACCGGCACATGGCGAATGCGGCGTGACGACATGAGCGCGCGGCACTCGGCGATGGCCTGATCGGCAGACACGGTGACCACGCTACCCGTCATGACTTCCGACACCGGTGTCAGGGCCGGGTCGAGGCCCGTTGCGACCACGCGCCGCATGACGTCGCGTTCGGTGAAAATGCCCACCAGTTGCCCCTGGTCGAGCACGAGCACACCACCGATGCCATGATCGTTCATCACCCGTGCGGCGTCGCGTACGCTGGTGGCCGGCGACAGGGACACTACACCAGGGCCTTTGCGGGCCAGCAGATCACGAATCGTGGACATCCGGTCCTCCGAACGAAGCGGGTCGTACCACCTGAGGCATGAGAGACCTTACCGCCCGTGACGTCATGACGCCAGTTTTCCTGCATGACCCGACGCAATCAACTGGCCCTCGGCCTCTCCCTGCTGTCGCTCGCGCTGCTCTGGCCCGGGCTCACTGAGCCGGTGCTGACCATTCGCGCCACCATCGAGATGTTTGGCGTGGAGCGAGAGCTCACCAACGAAACACGCAGCGTGGTGGGCGCCATTCGCAGCCTGCACGACTCGGGCAACGATTTTGTGGCCGGGCTCATCCTGCTCTTCAGCGTACTCGTGCCGCTCACCAAGGCCCTGCTGGCGCTGCCGATTCTTTTTGGCAGAGCAGCGGGCCGTGAGCGTCTGACGCGCTTTGTCCAGGCCATCAGCAAGTGGTCCATGGCTGATGTGTTTGCCGTGGGGATGCTCATCGCACTGCTGGTGGCGCGGGGCACGGCCAACCTCTCGGCCATTGCCGGCCCCGGCTTCTACTTCTTTACCGCGTACTGCCTCGTGTCGAACGCGGCGTTCCAGCTGCTCCAGCCGGCGGCGTCTTCGCGGGCGTGATGCGGAACTTGGCCAGCGGCTTCTGGTCCATGAACACCATGCCCTCAATCACCTGCTCGGCGCCCATCTGGCCATCGTGCTCGAGCAAACGCCCCTCGGGTGCCGTCACGCGGAACCGAATGCGCGTGCCCTCGCGGACCACGTTGGAGATGGGCCCCGAGCCCTGACCCGGCACGGTGGCGGTGCCGGTAGTGGCGCCATTGGTGGTGGTGAAGGCATACAGCACCGGCACCGTGATGGCGCTGTCACCCAACTGCACGGTGGCGGTGCCGTTCCAGGAACCCTGAAGCGCCGCCGTGCCAGCGGCACCGGGTTTGGCGCTGGTGGCTTTCCCGGCCCCCGGCTTCGCGCCACCGGCTCTCGTGCTCTGGGCCCCAGCCAGGCCTGGCGCGGCCAGCAAGGCGACGGCCAGCAACACGCGGCTGGTCATGACAACGGATCGGCGGGTTTCCAGAGCGGACATGGCTATACTCCACAGGCAAGTGGGGTGCCGAGTGTTCGACTCGGCGCTCCGTGAAAACTGTCATCGGGTTGCGGTTTGCGACACTCCGCAACGTCGCTCCGTCTCGGAAAACTGTCAGTCGTTGATATGGCCGAGCCCTTCAAGGAGTTCCTCAACGCACCACTCGTGCGTCACGCGGCGCGTCATTTGCAGTCGCTCGACGCGCGCTTCAGTGCGTCGCGATTCGAGCGCGCCGTGGTACCACAGCTCTCCGCGCTTGAACTCAAGGCGCGAGCGCTCTGCATTGCCGACGCGCTGGCCGAGCATCTGCCAGCGGACTTTGGCGATGCCACCGATCTGCTGACGCGTGCGCTGGCCTCCGCTCCGGCCAATGCCGACGCGGTCATGGGTGACGCCGCACAGGCCGCTTCGCGCGAGGGGCTGTCGGGGTGGATTCTGTGGCCGGTGGGCGAGTACGTGGCGCGCCGCGGCGTTGAGGAGCCGGAGCGTGCCCTGACCTTCCTGCACGCCATGACGCAGCGCTTCACGGCGGAGTTTGCCATCCGGCCGTTGATCGTGGCGCACGAGGCGCTGGTGCTGGAGCACCTGAAACGTTGGATGCACGACCCCAGTGCGCATGTGCGGCGGCTCGTGAGTGAGGGTACGCGACCGCGTCTACCGTGGGGGCTGCAGCTCAAGCGATTCATCGCCGATCCCTCGCCTTGCGTGCCGTTGCTCGAGCACCTCGTCAACGACTCCAGCGACTATGTGCGTCGCAGCGTGGCCAATCACCTCAACGACATCGCCAAGGATCATCCCGATCGTGTGGTGGCCTTTGTCACGCGACACTTGCCCAATGCGCCGGAAGAGCGGCGCGCCCTGCTGCGTCACGCCAGTCGCACACTCATCAAGCAGGGGTATGCGGCAGCACTGGATGCGTGGGGCCACGGCACGCCGTTTCGTGGCCAGGCGGAGCTCTCGCTCTCGCCGCGGCGCATTGCGCTCGGTCAGGCGGTCATGTTGGAAGCGCAGTTGACGGCCACAGCGCGCACGCCGCAGGAGCTGGTGGTGGACTACGTGGTGCATCATGTCAAAGCCAACGGCGAGACATCGCCCAAGGTGTTCAAGGGCTGGCGCCTCACCCTCGCGCCGGGTGAGACGCGCGTGCTGACACGCAAGCACAACGTCAAACCCATCACCACGCGGCGCTACTACGCTGGCCGTCATGAGATCGCGCTGCAGATCAACGGCAAGGACGTGGCGCGAGACGCGTTCACGCTCACACTGCCGCGTTGACGCCTCGCATGCCGTGGCTCAGGAAGAACGATGGGTCGTGGATGGTGCGCGGCTATCATGATGTGATGGCATCGTTGCGTGACGCGCGTCTGGTTTCGGGTCCCGAAGGCACTCCGGATCGGCTGCGCTATCCGTCACTCGATGCCGCTGCGGACTTGCAGCGCGTTACCCTGGCGGCATGGCAGTCCGTCGCCCCCGGCGACGTGGAACTGGTGTCCACCGTGGGCCGTTCCTTTGGGGTCACGGCGGCGGGCATGGTGCTTGGCATGTCCGACGCGGAGGTGAGATCCCTGCTGCCTCTGGCCGAGGTGGTCTGGCGCGAGTCCGCCATGGCGACGTCTTCGGCATCCTCGTCGGCGGCGCGCGAGGCAACCGCCGCACTGGCCGCCGCGTTCAAGAGCCAAGCGCCCACGCACGTGCAGGCGTTCGTGGCCCTCACCCACAGTCTTCCCGCTCTCGTGTCCAACGTGATGGTGCATTCCCTTCTGGCCAACGCGGAGTGGCCAGCGGCCGACGATGAGTCGTTGCGGCCCGGCTCCGGCCGCGCTGTGCTCGATGAGTGGCTCCGCTGCTGCGCGCCGGTGCGCTACGTGTACCGGCAGGCAGCCCAGCGGCTCGTCATGAATGGCGATGCGATAGAGCCTGGAACGTCCGTCACGGTGGACCTGGAATCTGCCAACTTCGACCCTTCGGTCTTTCCGGAGCCCGGTTTGGTGCGGCCAGGGTCGCGCCGCGCCGCGCATGTGGCGTTCGGGGTGGCGCCGCACGCTTGCCGTGGAGCCACGACCGTGCACGTGGCCCTCGCCGCCTTTCTCGAGGCCTGGTCCGCATTCGGGCAGACACATCGTCTTGCACTCATGAGCACACACGCAGAAACTGATTTCGTGGCCATGCGCACATGGAAGCGCGCCGTAATGCGCGTGGAGGTCGCGTGATGTGTGCGTGGCGGGTTGCTCGGCGCATGCGTCGGTTGCCCCTGGTGGTCTTGCAATGCGCGGTGCTGCTCATGCCTGCGACGTTTCCCGCTGAACTGCGTGCGCAGACCGTGGAGGCGCAGGTCACCACGGGCGTCATCGTGGGACGCATCGTGGAAGCGCTGACCGAGGCGCCCATTGTCGGCGCCACGGTGCGCGTGCTCGATCAGGACGTGGTGGTGCAAAGTGACGCGGCCGGCCGCTTCACGCTGCGTGGCGTGCGGCAGGGCATTGTCACGCTCGACATCCGCCGACTGGGCTACGCGCCGGTTCGCCGCGGTGACATCGCGGTGTCACCGGCCAAACCGGCGGAAGTGACGATCACACTGCAGCCCATCGATCAACAGCTCGAGCAGGTGACGGTGCGCCCGGAGGCGTTCCCGGCGCTGCGTCCCTCGTCTACGCCGGTGTCCACGCAGAGCTACGACGCCGAGGAAGTGCGCCGACAGCCGGGAGCGCAGGAGGACGTGCTGCGCGCCGTGAGCATCGCGCCCGGTGTGGGGGTGACCAGCGCCGCGCGCAATGATCTCGTGGTGCGCGGCGGTGCGCCGTTCGAGAATCTGTTCGTGGTGGACAATATCGAAGTGCCGAACATCAATCACTTCGGCTCGCAGGGCTCGACGGGCGGTCCCATCTCGCTCATCAACATTCGCTTCGTGGAGTCGGCGGCGCTCTCCGCTGGTGGCTTTGGTGCGCGCTACGGTGATCGTACTTCGTCGGCCACCACCATTACGCTGCGCGAGGGCAACACCGAGCGCATCGCGGGCGAGGTGAACGTGGCCGCAACACAGTTCGGTGCCGTGCTGGAGGGGCCCATTGGCAGCAAGGGCTCGTTCTTTGCCAACGTGCGGCAGAGCTATCTCGACCTGCTGTTCAAGGCCATCGGGCTGTCGTTCATTCCGGCCTACACCGACGCCACTGCCAAGGCCGTGTGGCGCCCTACCACGCGTGACGCCTTCAGTGTGCTCACGATTGCCGCACGTGGCACGATCAGCTTCGACAACAGCACTGACTCCGCGCGCGTGAACAACTCGCAGGTGCTGGCGCCGGTGCAGGATCAGTACTTCAGCGGCCTCACCTGGAAGCGGCTCCTGCCGCGCGGCGTGGTGACCACGACACTCGGTCGAACGTGGACACGTTTCGTGACGGCACAGCGCGACAGTCTGCTGCAGCCCATCTTCGAGAATCGCAGCACCGAAGGGGAGAACAGTCTGCGCAGCGACCTCACCTGGGTGGCACGCCGTGGACTCGAGATTGAGGCCGGTGTCCAGTGGCGCTACGCGAGCACGCTGCGCTACGACGCCACTCTGGCCGGCTTCACGCGCCGCGACGAGACGGGTGTCGCACAGCCGCTGCGGGTGGACACGAGCTTCACGGCGTGGCGACAGGCCAGCTATGCACAGGCCAGTTGGCAGGCCCTGCCCAGGCTGCGGGTGTCGGGTGGCCTGCGGAGCGACTGGTACGGTTTCCTGAACGATGCCTGGCGGCTCTCGCCGCGCGGGAATGTCGCATTCCGTGTGAACGAAGCCACCACGCTGTCGCTGGCCGGTGGACGGTACTGGCAGGCGCCGAGTTACATCTGGCTGGTGGGCGATGCGGGAAACGCCGAGCGATTGAAGCCCTTCCGTGCCGATCAGTTGGTGGCTGGTGTCACACGTGTGGTGGGCAGCGATCTCAAACTGCAGTTCGAAGTGTACGGCAAGCGCTATGCCGACTTCCCGTCGCGGCAGTTCCGCCCGCAGGCCGTGCTCGCGCCGAGCGGATTTGATGACGCCACCACGGACATTCCGTTTGGTCTTGAGCCGTTGACCTCTCAGGGTACAGGGCAGGTGATCGGTGCCGAGGCGTTTGCCCAGAAGAAGTTTGGTGCGACGCCGTGGTATGGGCAGGCCAGCCTGAGCTGGAATCGTGCGAGGTTCGCCGGTCTCGACGGTGTGGACCGGCCCGGTGCGTTTGACACGCCCGTGCTGGCCAACGTGGTGCTGGGTTGGCGACCGAATGCAAAGTGGGAGGTGGCGACGCGTGTGCGTGCAGCGTCCGGGCTGCGCTACACACCGTTCCGCGAAAGTGGTACGTTGGCGGGAACGTTGGACTTCACGCAGTACCTGTCCGACCGATTGCCGACGTTCTTCGCCGCCGATTTGCGCATCGATCGCCGCTTCATCATCGGCAATCGTCAGTTGATTGCGTTTCTCGATCTGCAGAACGTGAGCAACCGGAACAACGTCGGAGCCCCGCAGTGGAATCCGCGCCTTCGGGTGGCGGAGTTCAACGAGGGCGCCGGATTGCTGCCCTCCATCGGTTTGAACTTCGAATTCTGAGCCTGCCGCGACGCTGCCATCATGCTCGATCGTCTTTTTACTCCTCGCTCCCAGGCGGCTGTGAACGCCCGCTTCGACGAATTCACGCTGCCGTCCATAGACGGTGGGCAGTTGGCCATGCGCGACTATGCCGGCAAGGTGGTCCTGCTGGTCAATGTCGCCAGTCAGTGCGGCTTCACGCCGCAGTATGCGGGACTGGAGGCCCTGTGGCGACGCTACAGGGATCGTGGCCTTGTGATCATCGGTTCACCCTGCGATCAGTTCGGCAATCAGGAGCCGGGCAGTGAAGCCGACATTGCCGCGTTCTGCCAACTGAACTACGACGTGACCTTCCCGCTGAGTGCCAAACTGGATGTGAACGGCGATCAGGCGCATCCGTTGTGGCGCTGGCTGCGTGTGTCGGCGCCGGGCGTACTCAAGACCGAGGCCATCAAGTGGAACTTCACCAAGTTCCTGGTGGATCGCCGCGGGCAGGTGCTCAATCGCTACGCGTCCACCGCGACGCCGGAGTCGCTGGCGGCTGACATCGAGCGGGCGTTGGCGGACACGCCCTGAGTGGTCAGGCGGCGAGCGATTGGCAGTGCTGCCCGTGCGGCAATCGCCGTGCTGCTCTTCACGCCCGGGTTGAGCGGGGCGCAGGGCAGCCGTAGCCAGGACGCGGTCGGCTGCTGGGAAAGTTCGCGCGTGCTCGGCCCCAGCTACCTCGGCATCGACCCGCGCCGCGACCCGCGCGACAGTTCGTTTCGCGTATTTCGTCTGCAGGACAGTGGGCAGGTGTCGTTGCCCCTGACGGCCACGGCGTCACTGTGGAACGCAAACTCTGCGTGGCGAATCGCCGGTGACACGCTGCACGTGCGGATCTTCACCGGTCTTCAGGGTTGGGATGTCACCCTGCGTGGCTCGGGAGCTCTGCGTGTTGGCTCGGCGCGCTATCTCACCGACGCGGTGTCTACGGTGGTCATGGAGCCGCTCGCCGTACGTTTTGTCCGCGTGCCGTGCCGCGCGGAGTGGCCTACATCACCTCCGCTGTCGTCGCGACGCTCCATGATGCCGGTGCACTTTCTGCATGATGTCACGACGCCACCGCGATTGCTTTCCGCATCGCGGGCAGTGATGGCCATGGAGCCATTGCGCGACAACGATTCCACACCACGCGCGCCTGGAGCCCTGCGCGCGCAGTTCGTGATCAACGAAGACGGACGCGTCGATACCGCCACCGTCATGGATCTCGGCAATCGCAGTCGCCACGCACCGTTGCGGCCGGCGCTGGTGACGTCTCTGGCGGCCGCGATGTTTTCGCCGGCCCTCAAGGGCAAGCGGCCGGTTCCGGTACTGACCCAGTGGTGGGTCACACTCAGGCCTTAGCTGCGCGGACAAGGACCAACCGGTTGGCGGACGTGAAGGCGCCCATTGGTTGCCAGCAAGGCCTGCTGGAGTGAGAATCAGGGATGCCCGCCGTGTCCGGCGGCGCCTCCCCCTCACCGGAGTTCGTGTGTCACTCCCGAACCACCCCCGGGTCCGTGCCTTGCTGTCCGGGCCTACGGCCGCGCTGTCTCTCGCGATGACCATCGCGCTGGTGCCGGCCCACCTCGTGGCCGTCGGCACGCCACTTGAGGCGCAGGCCGCTCCGCAAGCCGCTCCGCGCGCCGCCACACCCGCCGCCAGGCCGCTGCCGCTCGAGGCAACACGCCGCTTTCCACTCGACACGCGTGAAGGCACCTGGCTGTCGGTGGATGTGAGCCCCGACGGGCAGTCCATTGTCTTCGACATGCTGGGCGATCTGTATCTGATGCCCTTCGCCGGCGGCGATGCGACACAGCTCACGAGCGGATTGGCCTTTGACACACAGCCGCGCTTCAGTCCCGATGGCAAGTCCATCGTGTTCATCTCCGACCGGCAGGGCGCGGACAACGTGCACGTGCTCGACGTGGCCACGAAGGAGGTCAAGGAGGTCACGCGCGGCCGCACGAATGTGTATCTCTCGCCGGAGTATTCGCCCGACGGTCAGTACATCGTGGCCAGTCGCGGTGGATTCCGCGGCAGTCTGCCCACGCTGTGGATGTATCACGTGAAGGGCGGCAACGGCGTGTCGCTGTACACACCGCCGCCCAATCCGGCACCGGGTACCGCCGTGCAGCAGGCCGGAGCGGCATTCAGCGCCGACGGACGCTTTCTGTACTACACGCAGCGCGCCAGTGCCTGGCACTACAACGCGCAGTTTCCGCAATACCAGATTTGGTCATATGACCGCGAAACCGGCGAACGGGAGCCACTCTCCTCGCGCTACGGCTCCGCGGTGCGGCCCACCGTAAGCCCCGATGGCAAGTGGCTGGTGTACGGCTCACGCTACGAAGACAAGACGGGATTGCGTGTGCGCGAGCTCGCCACCGGCGAGGAGCGCTGGCTGGCCTATCCCACGCAGCGCGACGAGATGGAATCGCGCGCGCCCATGGATGCGCTGCCGGGCATGAGCTTCACACCCGACAGCAAACAGCTCGTGGCCAACTACGGCAACAAGCTCTGGCGTGTGGCGATTGACGGCAGTGGGCAGGTGGAGATTCCGTTCCGTGTGCAGGCCCAGGTGGAAGTGGGCCCCGAAGTAGCTTTCCGCTATCCCATCACGGACAGCGCGCAATTCAACGCGCGCCAGATCCGCGATGGTGTACCCAGCCCCGATGGCAAGCTCCTGGCGTTTGTCGCCATGGACCGCCTGTACGTGATGGACTGGCCGGGTGGCACGCCGCGGCGGGTGTCCACGCTCGACGCCATTGAAGCCGAACCGGCGTGGTCACCGGACGGTCGTACCCTCGCGTGGGTCACGTGGACGCCTTCGGGCGGTGCGCTGCAGAAGGCCAGCATGACGAACGGACGCGCTGCACGTGTGGTCACCATCAGTCGCGGCAATGCCACCTTGCGTCAGCCGGCGTTCTCGCTGAACGGTGCGCGCATCGTGGCGCTGCGTACCCCGGCGCAGGGGCGGCGTGATCAGACCGGTGTGACGGGTACGACCCAGTTGGTGTGGTTCGACGCTGCAGCCTCGTCGCCGGTTGACGCCACGGTCATTGCGCGCAGCGCCGGTCGCAGCAAGCCGCACTTTGCGCGCGACACGACCCGCATCTACCTGTCGTCCAATGCCGGACTCGTGTCCATCCGCTGGGATGGCACCGACGAACAGCGTCACTTGCGCGTGGTGGGTGGCGGCGGTGCCGGCGCCATTGATGACGATCACGGGCACGGCGACCATGGCGACCTGACGCTGTCGGAGCTGGAGCTGGCGCGTACGCCGGAAGAGCCCGACTCGCCGGGCGCCCCCGCGCAACTCACCCTCATGTCGCCAAGCGGTGACATGGCACTCGCGCAGATCAACAGCGACTTCTACACCGTCGTGGTACCGCCTCGTGGCACGCAGGCTACCGTGAACGTGAGTGATCCCAACACGGCCGCCTTCCCCGTGCGGAGGCTCACCGACATTGGCGGTCAGTTCCCCGCCTGGTCGCGTGATGGACGTACGGTGCACTGGTCGATTGGCAACGCGCACGTGATGTACAACCTCGACAGCGCGGCCGTGCGCGAGGCGACCGCGACGGCTCGGCGTGACTCGGCGGGGGCGCCTGCGGCTGCTCCGGCAACGTCGGGGCAGACCGCGTCGAGGGCGCCGGCGTATCAGCCCGCCGAAACGCGTGTGCTGGTTCCGGTGGTGCGCGACCTGCCAAACGGCACCGTCGTGCTGCGCAACGCCAAGCTCGTCACCATGAAGGGCGACGAGATCATCGCTCGCGGCGATGTGGTGGTGCGCAACAATCGGATTGCAGCGGTTGGGGCATCGGGCACGGTGACGGTGCCGACTGGCGCCCGCGAGATGGACCTGGCTGGCGCCACGGTGGTGCCTGGTTTTGTGGATACGCATGCGCACCTGCGCGCTGAACGTGGCACCATTCACGAGACGCAGCCCTGGGCCTATTTGGCCAACCTCGCGTACGGCGTGACCACCACGCGTGATCCGCAGACGGCCACCACTGACGTGCTGACCTATCAGGACATGGTGGAGGCCGGACAGATCATCGGGCCGCGCATCTACTCCACCGGACCGGGCGTGTTCAACACGGACGTGATCCGCGATCAGGAGCAGGCGCGCAACATGCTCAAGCGCTACAGCAGCTACTACGACACCAAGACCATCAAGATGTACGTGGCGGGTGTGCGGCAGGTGCGGCAGTGGATCATTACGGCAGCGCGCGAGCAGCAGCTCATGCCCACCACCGAAGGCTCACTCGACGTCAAGCTCAATCTCACGGAAACGCTGGACGGTTACCCGGGCCTCGAGCACAGCATGGGCATCACGCCGCTCGGCGCCGACGTGACGGGCTTCATGGCCTGGAGCAAGCGCGCCTACACGCCCACGCTGCTGGTCAACTATGGCGGGCCGTGGGGCGAGAACTGGTTCTACACGAAGGAGAATCCGTACGGCGACCCCAAGCTGCAGCGCTTCACCGCCTACGAGGAGCTCGCGCTCAAGACGCGGCGGCGCATGGCCACGATGCCGGGTGGCAGTACGGCCGGTGGCTGGTTCCGCGACGAGGAGTATGTGTTTCCGCAGCTCGCGTCCGATGCCACCAAGATTCTGCGCAGCGGCGGACGGCTGGGCATCGGCAGTCACGGCCAGCTACAGGGCCTCGGCTACCACTGGGAGCTGTGGGCCATGGCGAGCGGTGGCATGACGGCACACGAGGCGCTGCGTGTGGCCACGATCATGGGCGCCGATGATATCGGGTTGTCGGGGGACTTGGGATCAATCGAGCCGGGCAAGCTGGCGGATCTGGTCATTCTGGATCGTGATCCGCTGGCGGATTTGCGGAACACGAACAGCATTCGCTACGTGATGAAGAACGGGCGGTTGTATGATGGCAACACGCTGGCGGAGTTGCATCCGACGCGGCGGGAGGGGCCGGAGGTGGGGAATCGGGCGGTTCGTCCTGAGACGAAAGCGGGGGTAGGGAGATAGTGTGAACTGCGGCTGGCGATCCACAGCTGCGAGTTCTGGGCTGTGGGTTCTGGGTGTGGGTGGTGTGTAGGCGGCACCACGCTATCCGGAAGTCGGGTTGGAACAGCGGCGGCGGGACTGCGGTGAGCGGTCCCGCCGCTGTGTGCGTTACCGGAGCGGTGCGATGCGTTCGGGGACGGCGCGCATAGCGGCCTGGAGGCCGTTGCCGAGAGCGCCCATTAAGTTCCCGCCCCAACACCAAGTCTGGAACTCGCTGTCGACAGCACAGATGTGGCGTGACCCGGCGCTGATACTGAGGATGCTGCGGTTGAGTGCCACCGCAGCCGGCGACGAGGAGTTGCCGGTGGGGTTCCCCCCTCCTCGACCCAACTGGCCATAGGCGTTGCTCCCCCAGCAGTGCACACTACCGCCCGAACGCAGGCCACAGGAGTAACCAATGGCAACACTAACGTTGGTGTATCCGCTGCCAACAAAGACGGGTGTGAGACTTTGGCCAAGGCCCGACACGCCAAGCTGGCCGCTTGAGTTGGCGCCCCAGCAGTACATGTCGCCAATGCGCGTCACGCCACAGGTGTGATGACGACCTGCTGAGATATGCTGGAAGGCCAGCTCACCCGAAACCGGCGTGGGCACATCCACCGTATCCGCCCGGCCATGCCCCACCGCGCCGAATCCGCCATCGCCCCAGCAATACGCCCTGCCACTCGTGCGCTCGATACCGCAAGTGTGGTAGTCTCCCGCCTCGATTTCCGAGAAGCGCAGAGCGGTGGCGAGAAGCCCGTCAGGCCCAACAACGGGGATGGGTGTGGTACTGTTGACGCGACGCCGGTCGCCGAGCTGGCCAGTCTCGTCCTTCCCCCAGCAAAAGGCTAGGCCAGACAGGCTTATTGCACAGGCGTGGTTTCCGCCGCCAGTAAGGACGGAGAACCTCTCATTCGAAACGGTCGCCAGACTCGGCAACGCACCTCCGGCAGCTCCTCCATTCCCAACTTCACCAAAGCGATCGTGACCCCAGCAGTAGAGCTGCGAAGCAGAGGAGATGACGCAGGCTGAGGAGTCAGTAGCAGCGATCGTAGCCGCTTTCAGAGTTGGAGCAGAGGATTGCTTCGGCGCGATTGCGCAAGCTCGAGGATCGAGTTCTTGGCGTGGAATCAAATCAGTGAAGCAAAGCGAGTCAGCCTGGCTGGCCAGTTGCCCCTGCGTTCCCCGCCCCCAGCAATAGATTCGACCAAGTCGCGCTGTTCCGCAGGTAAAATCGAAACCAGAGGCAACCGCAGTCAGCTCCCGGCCAAGTGCGGTGATACTCACTGTAGCGGTTCGGTACGTGCTGCTCGCCGTGATCGTCGCCGATCCAACGGAAACGAAGATGACACGCCCGGTACTGTCTACGCTCGCGATCGAAGGATTCGAGGTTTGCCACCGCACGGCTCGCGTGATTGGCTGCCCAGCATAGTTAGTCGCAACGGTTGTGAGCACCACGGTGTCGCCAGCCAGCACCTGTGCTGGCGCTGGCCCAATGCGCAGGTCACGAATGGAGGGCAGGACCTGTATGGTACGCTGCCCCTGCACGCCAGCCGACGTCACGACTGCCGTCACGACGGCGGCGCCCGGTGTGAGCGCACGCAGCAAACCCGTTGAGTCGATGCTGGCGACACTGCTTGGCGAAACACTCCATGCGACGCGAGAGCCTGTAACGGTCTGGCCTGTCTCGTTGACGGCGCGCGCGCTCAATTGCAAGCGTGCGTTCGCCGCGACCACCGGCTCGTCAATCAGAATCGTATCGGTGACCGAAGCGACCTCCACCCGCCGCGTGGCCGGCGCCACGACCACCGTGGCTTTGCCAATGCGCGTGGCACTCGCAGAGATTTCCACTGTACCGAAGCGGCGCGGCGTGACGACACCAAAGCTGTCCACCACGGCCACATTGCTGTCTGATGTGCCCCACACAAAGCGTCCGACGGGCAAGCGCTGCGAACCGACACCGTAGGCCGCGGCCTGCAGGACCAGGCGATCGCTGGCGCGGATGGTGTCGGACACAAATACAGTGTCCACACCAGGCGTGACTTCCACCCACCGGATGTCGAAGCCGGGCACGCCGCTCACGTTCGGCCCGTACTCGTCTTCACAGGCACCGAGCACTACGCCCATCACCAACCCTGTCGCTAGCCTCATCGCTGCGCGCAATCGCATGAGTACTCCCGGCCTCCGCCGTGTCGTGTTGCACTCGCTACATGAAGCGCACTTCACATGGGCAAAGCGCGCCGTCCCAAACGTCCCCTACACTCGGACGCACCAGCGCCGCCGTCAAGCCAATTCACGCAGGGCGACTTGTGCGTCTGCCCTCGACGCACTCCGTTCAACGCAGTGACGCCGCCAACTCAAGCAACCACCTGTCACGGCCACGGCCTGCCAGCAGCGACACTCCCATTGGCAGGCCGTCACGCTCGGCCATCGGCATCGAGATCTGCGGCAAGCCACCCAGACCGGCCGAACACAGCAGCTGCAATGCTTGCTCGCGAACCGCCACCGTCTCAGCCGGCGGCAGGGCCAACTTGGGCGCGACATCAGGCACGGTAGGCAGCACCAGTACGGTGTCGCCAGCAAGCAGTGACTCGAGCCGCGCAACGATGTGCAGCCGCGCCTGATCGGCGTCGCGCACTTCGTCGGCCGTCACGCGGGACGCGGCTTCGAAACGGGGGGCGATCTGCGGGCCGAATGTCGGCCGCACGCGCTCCACCCACGCGCCATGGGTGCGCCAGATGTCCGCCCACTGCAGCACACGGAACACGTCGTACCACGCGCGCAGACCTTCGGGGGCGAGGGTGAGCATTTCCACGCTTGCCTGCGATGCCAGCTGCGACGCCAGCTGCGACGCCAGCTGCGACGCCAGCTGCGACGCCACACGCTGCACGGCTTCCTCCAGCATCGGCCGCGATTCCTGTACCGTCAGCTCCAAGGCATCCTGCGCCACCAGCACACGCGTGGGAGGCACGGGACTGTGCTGCGGCGCAACACCGGCCGCATCGAACAGCACCGTCCCCACGCGCGCAAGCATCTGTGCATCACGCGCAAACCAGCCCACCGTGTCGAACATGGGCGCCAGCGGGCAGGCACCCGTGAGCGGCAGCACGCCATGTGTTGGCCGCATGCCAAAGATCCCGCAGAACGAGGACGGCGCGCGCACGCTGCCGCCGGTGTCGCTGCCAATGGCAAAGTCCACCAGCCCGCCGGCCACGGCCGCCGCTGAGCCACTCGACGATCCTCCCGGCACCCGCTCGGGCGCACGCGGATTGCGCGGCGTGCCATAGTGCGCGTTCTCGCCGGTCAGACTGAAGGCCATCTCCTCGGTGTGCGTGCGGCCCAGCATGTGCGCGCCCGCGTCCAGCAATACACGCAGCACCCAGCTGTCTTCGCTGGCCACGTCGTGTGTGCGCAGCCAATCCGGACTGCCGAACCCCGTGCGCTCACCGGCCACATCAAACAGGTCCTTGAGCCCGAAGCTCAGACCACTCAGCGCACCGCCGCGCGTGGGTGCACGCTCCACATGGGTGTGGCGGCAGAATGCCTGCAGCGTATCACGATCGAGGATGGAGTCCATGCGTGCGACGATAGGTGGACGGACTGATCTGGAAGCGACGACGGAAGTGCTGACGCAACGACACCTCGCTGCCCAGGCCACAGCGTGACGCAATGCGTGCCAGAGGCCAGCGCGTGCGCTCGAGCAAC
The DNA here is from genome assembly GCF_002483225.1 of Gemmatimonas sp. UBA7669. Classification (NCBI taxonomy): domain Bacteria; kingdom Pseudomonadati; phylum Gemmatimonadota; class Gemmatimonadia; order Gemmatimonadales; family Gemmatimonadaceae; genus Gemmatimonas; species Gemmatimonas sp. UBA7669. The sequence goes on from NZ_DLHL01000053.1 coordinate 60,884, forward strand.
TCGCGGGCCGCCAGCAGGCGCTCGGCCAGCAGCCACTGCAGCGGCGAGGTGCCAATCTCGGTGCGAAAGCGTCGGGAAAACGTACGCTCGGGAAGGCCGGCGTGTTGAGCCAGTTGCGCAACCGTCAGCGCCTGCGAGAGCCGGCTGCGAGCCCAGCGGCAGGTGTCTTCGAGCGAATGCCCGTCATCCGGCTCAACCGGTCGCGCCACATACTGCGCCTGCGAGCCCTCGCGATGCGGCGCCACCACCAGCCGCCTGGCCACTGCAGCAGCCACTCCGGCCCCGTAGTCCTGTCGTACCACATGCAGGCACAGGTCAATGCCACACGCAATGCCCGCCGACGTGAGGACTTGCCCGTTGTCCACGTACAGCACGTCGGGGTCCACGTCGATTGTCGGATAGCAGGTACGCAACTCCTCGGCGTCGAGCCAGTGCGTCGTGGCCCGCTTGCCATTCAGCATACCGGCCTCGGCCAACGCAAAGGCCCCGGTGCAAATGGACACGAAGCGTGCCCCTCGCGCCGCCGCGGCGCGGAGCGCGCGCAGTGCTGCCGGTCCAGGACGCACGGTCAAGTCGTCAATGCCAGGCACCACAATGGTGTGCGCGTGGCGCAACGCGGCCAGGCCCTTTTGCACTTCGACGCCCATGCCTGATGCGGACGGCAGCAGCCCGGGATGCTCAGCGCAGAGCGTGACCCGATAGCGCTGTGCGCCCTCGTCGGGACGCGGATAGCCAAAGACCTGCAGCGGCACGGCCAAGTCGAACAGCACGACGGAGGGCTGTACGAAAATGGCCACCGGGATGGGTGGCGCGGCGCGAGACGTTGAATGCGGAGGGTCAGCGCGAGGTGGCATGGCCGAAACCTATCGCATAGTGGCGTTTCAGCCACTCACGGCATGGCGCCTGGCGGTGGCACGTTTCAACTACCACTCATCGCCTCGAGGCCCGCATGTCATGGCTTTACCGGTTGCCGTCCCACACACGTTCGCTGTCGATGCTGCTGGCCGTCACCGCCGCACTCGCGACCACTGCCACTGCCCAGCGGGCACCGGCGCCCATTCAGGTGGTCGACGGCGCATGGCTCGCGGCCCATCTTGACGACGCCGATCTGGTGGTGCTGCAGGTGGAGATGGACACCAGCGCCAAGACGGCACGCATCCCCGGTGCGCGCATGCTGCCCTACCGGGCGCTGGTCATGACACGCGATGGACTCAGCAGCGAGCTGCCATCCCCCGACAGTCTGGCCTCCCTGTTCTCAGGGTTGGGCATTGCCCCCGGTGCGCTGGTGGTGGCCACCACCACGCACGAGCCACCCATGGCTGCCCGTGCCCTGATGACGCTTGATGTCATGGGCCATCCACGTCTCGCGTTTCTCGCAGGGGGCGTGGCGCAATGGAAGCGCGATGGCCGTCCGTTGGCCACCGCGCCCGCCCGCTTCACACGCAGCAGCTACCCGGTGCGGCCGGCCGCCGAGGTGGTGGTGAACGCCGAGTGGATTGCGCAACGACAGGGCAGGGGGATTGCCCTGATCGATACGCGAACGGACGGGGAGTTTGACGGCACCGGAAATCGCAGTGGCATGCCAAGTGACGGTCACCCCGCGGGGGCGCGGCAGCTGCAGTGGGAACAGGTCTTTGCCAACGTGGACCTGCATCAGCTGCAGGACAGCGCCACGCTCCGCCGGTTGTACACGGAGCGCATGCGCGGTGGTGATACGCTCGTGACCTACTGCTGGGTGGGCTACCGCGCGTCGATGACCTATGTCGCGGCACGCACGTTGGGACTCCCGGTGCGCCTCTACGACGGCAGTTATCAGGACTGGCAGCGTCGCGGGCTGCCCGTGCTCAAAGGCAGCGACGGGCGCTAGCCCGACACGGTACGCCCGACACGGTACGCCCGACACGGTACGCCCGAAGCGGTACACCCGCCTACGGCGCGCGTATCAACCCTTCCACCACGTTGGTGGCCATGAAGATCCCCAGAGCACGCACTGCTGGTCTCGTGCGGTTGGAGATGTTGCCACGGACCGACGTGGGCGGAATCGAGAACGGCGACCCGTTGCCGATCATCTGGTCGTTCAGCGTGCGGTAGAAACGATACTGTTGTTCCGACAGCGACTGCTGGCGCAGCAGCACCATCTGCCCCGGTCTGATGGGTGTGTCCGGATGTGTCTGATACGAGCGGATGCGCAAGCCATCGAAGTACTGATCGGTATCGACGGCCCGGTGCCGCAGCACACTGTCGGACACGAGAACACGCTGGCCATCAACGTAGAGATCCCAGAGGTAGTAGTTGCTGGCCCCGACAGGATCGCGCATGTCGATGGTGACACGCGGCAGCGTATCCTCGTCTTCGGGCCGTCCGAAGCCCAGGAAGCTGCGCTTGGTGAAGTACAACGAATCAATGGGCGCGACGGGCAGCAGGGTGTCCTCGGCCTCGTACTCGTCACCTTGCCACCTGATGCGCAGGGTGTAGCGGCCGCCGACCCGCGCAACAAGGTTCTCGGTGACGTAGTGACCGGGCGCAGTGGCCGATTCAGCCAGTGGCACCACGCGCCCGGTTTCATCGGCAATGGACACCTGCGCGCCGCGGGCCGGCGGCGCCGCGGTCTGCTGGAAGTAGGGTGCGGTGGTGGTGAGAATCACCTGCTGCCGGCCACTTGGACGGCCAACCACGGCCTCTACGCGTCCCTCCACCACCAGTCGGGTCGGGCCGTCGGGTACTGTGATGTCAACCACGCGCTCGCACGCCGTCAGCAGCATGGCACAAACAGCCGCAGTGGCCGCCACCGTGGCGGCGTGGATGGATCGATGCATGAGCTGCTTCATGTGTGGCACTCTCAAAACCTGAAGACGTAGTTGATGCTCGGCACCAGGCCGAAGATCGAGGTCTGCACCGCCTCGGACTGCAGCGGATTGTCGAAACGCTGACGCACCCGCAGGGCCTGTGCGTTGAAGCGGTTGTAGGCGTTGAGCACGCCGAACTGCAGCTCACCCTTGCCCAGCTTTCGCGTGGCACTCAGGTCGAGGCGGTGATACAGGGGCAGACGCGCGGCATTGCGTGCGCCGTACTCCGGCACCAGCAGACCATCGATGAAGTAGCGCGCACCCGGCAAGGTGACCGGCAAGCCGGAGGCCATGGTGAAGGTCGCACCGACGTTCCACTTGGGCGTCCACTGCCACAGGCCAACGAGCGCGAGGTTGTGTGTCTTGTCGAACGGCGTAGGGTACCAGTCGCCGTTGTTGATGCCCCCGCCGGTTTCACCAGGCGCGCGAATGCGCTGCTCCGCGCGACTCAGGGTGTAGCTGGCCCAGCCTGACAGGCGACCGACATTGCGGCGCGCGAACAGCTCGAGACCGTACGAGCGACCAATGCCCTGCAGCAGGATGGTTTCGAGACGGGGGTTGAGCAACACATCGGCGCCGTCGACATAGTCCACGACATTCTTGGCGCTGCGATAGTACGACTCGGCACTCAGCTCGAGGCCGCGCCACTGCGCCGACCATCCCAGTGCGTACTGGTCAGCGACACGCGGCTTGATGAACGGTCCGACCGGCTCCCAGACATCGAGAGGCGACACCGAATTGGTGTTGGAGATGAGTTGGAGAAACTGCTGCGTGCGCGCGTAGCTCAACTTGATGCTGTGATTGTCCGCAACCGACAGGCGCGACGACGCACGGGGCTCCACGCCGCTGTAGTAGGACATACGATCCCCTGAGGCCACGCGGCTGCTGTCGAGCAACGGAGCGGGTTCGTAGCGCCCGAGCCTGGGGTTGTACACCACCGGGCCGCTGGGGCCGTATTCGTAACGCGTGGCGCTGCCCAGACGGGCGAAATCCGCCACGCGGAATCCGTACTGCATGCCGAACCGCGAGCCGAGCTCGATATCATGGGCCACATAGGCAGCACGGGTGACGCCGTAGCGCGTCTCCACCTTGAGCGGCAGAAAGCTCGACGAGTCACCGGTGTTGAACACCTCACCCGGACGAAAGATGTTGCGTGTCCATTCGGCACCAAACTCCAGCTTCTGCGACGCCGTCATCTGCCAGGTTTCGTCGAGCTTGAAGTCCGCACTCTGGATGTTGGCAATCCAGCGCACCGTTTCGAAATCGAAGATGCGAAAACGCAGGCGGTAGTCGTAGTCGCTCCACGAGCCGGTCAGCTTGGAGAACAAGCGGCCGCGCCAGGCCTGATTCCAGCGCAGGGTGGCGGCGCGGTTGCCCCAGCCCACGCCGAACCCCTGGCTGGGCTGACCGAAGTTGTCGCGGCCCAGATACCCGGAGGCAATGAACGAACCGGTTTCGCCAAGGCGCACGTGGGCCTTGGCGTTGAGATCGTAGAAGTAGGCCACGGCGTTGCGCACGGAGCTGTCCGAAGCGGCCGCCAGAAAGGCATCAGCGTACGAGCGTCGCGCGGCCAGCATCCAGGATCCACGCGAACCGGGCAACGGTCCCTCGATGATGCCGCGGCTTGACAGCAAGCCAATGGATGCGGCGCCGTTGAACTCCTCGCGGTTGCCATCGCGCTGCCGAACATCCACCACCGACGACAGCCGACCGCCGAAGCGCGAGGGAATGGCGCCCTTGTACAACATGATGTTGTCGATGGCGTCGGCGTTGAACGTGGAGAGGAAGCCCAGAATGTGCGACGGGTTGTAGATGGTGGACTCATCGAGCAGGATGAGATTCTCGTCCACGCCACCACCACGCACCGAGAAGGCCGTGGATGCGTCGCTGGTGGTGGTCACACCCGGCAGCAGCGTCAGGGTGCGAATGGGGTCCACCTCGCCGAGTACCGGCGGCACCGAGCGCGCGATGCGCATGTCCAACTTGATGACGCTCATCTGCGGGCTGCGCGGATCAAGGTCGGGTCGCTCGTCGCGGTCGCCGGTGATCTGCACCGCGGACAGCACCGACTCCTGCGTGCGCAGGGCAAGGTCCAGTTGCATGCGCGTCGTGACCTGAATCGTGGTGTCGAAGGGCGCATACCCAATGGCACGCACGCGCAGCCGATGCGGGCCGACGGAAAGCACCAGGGCGTAGTAGCCTTCTTCGTTGGTCTGCCGCACCTGGGCGTCGTTGTCCACCAGAATTGTCACGCGCCGCAGCACTTCGCCGGTGGCGAGGCTGCGTACGAAACCGGACACGCGCTCGCTCCGCACAGCCGTCAGCGTGTCTTCCTGCGGGCGCTTTGTGCTGTCGTTGACATTGTCGTTGATGATGACGACCTGACCGTTCGCGCTGACGACGGCGCGCAGGCTGCTGCCCTCGAGCAGGCGCAGCACGGCCGATCGCGCGGGCACGCGATGCAGCGAGAGCGTGACCGGTGACGTCAGCGCCGGCAGCGCCCGGTCGGCCACATAGGGCAGGGCCGCCTGTCTGGCGATGTCCGCCAGGACGCTGCGACGACTCTGGCCTTTGGCCTCGATGCTGACCAGCGCCGCCAGTGGACCGCGCGCGGTGCTGCTGTGCTCAAGCGGCGTGAAGCCCGAAGATTGTGTTGGTACCGGCATTCGCATCGGCGCCGGTGCCGATGCGTTGGTCGGAGCCGGCTGGGCGTGAACGAGCGGCCCTGACGCCAGTAGCGCCATGGCCAAAGACAGCATTCGCATGAATCAGCGTGATGAGAACGTGATGGTGGATCCGTTGCGCACGAGCTGCGCATCGAGTGCCAGAGCGAGCGACTCGAGCATCGGATCCAAGGGAAGGGCAGCAAACTGCCCGGTGACACGGCGCTCCAGCATGTCGGGTGTGGCGGTCAAGGTGACGCCATACCATCTGGCGAGCGCCGGGAGGGCTTCAGACAGCGCCGTACCGTCGAACACAAACTCGCCGCGAATCCAGGCGGCGCGCTCCGCGCCGTCCTGGCTTACCTCAACACGACCCGAAGACGTCACGCGCCCGCGGTCGCCGGCGTGCAGCAGGGTGGGCGCCGTCTGCCCCTGTCCGAGGGCGACGATGCCCTCTTCCACCGCCACTTCCACACCGCCCACTTCCGGCCAGGCACGCACGACAAAGCGTGTTCCCACATCTTCGGCCATGGCGTTGCCGGCGCGCACGCGGAACGGCTGCGTCGTGTCGTGCACGACATCGAAGTGTCCTTCACCCTGCAGCGTGATCTCGCGAGCGCCTGCCCCGAACGACCGCGGAACGCGGGCGGTGCTGCCACCGGCCAAGGTCATGCGACTGCCGTCGGGGAGTGTCATGCTGAGACGCTGGCCGAGTGGCGCCGCATACTCCTGGCTGGCGGTGGCATTCTGCCACAGTACGCCGCCCGTCACGCCCACCAGCAACACCGCCGCCACGCGCAGCCAAGTGGGCAGGCCACGTGTGTGAGTGGCACGGCGCACACTGGGTGCGGTGTGAAGTGGGCGGACACTCGTGTTGCTGTCCGCTGCGCTGCCCATGCGCGCTTGAAGGGCCTGCCACGCAGCGTCCGTCGCAGAGGCCGTCGTGGCGAAAGCCGTCGTGGCGCCAGGTGTCGTGGCGCCAGCGGTGGCATGCGCCTCACGCAGCGCCTTGAGCAACGCGGCGTGACGCCGGTCCGCCGCCAGCCACGTATCGAGACGCGCCTGATCGTCCGGCGTGGCGGATCCGGCAAGAATCCGGTCCAGCAGCGCCGTGTCAGCATCGTGCGGCAAAAACTCAGGTTCAGACTGCGGAGTGTGCATGCCAGCGTGTTGAGGTTACCAGCACGACACACGGCGCCGGAAAAACCCCACAACGGGTCAGTTCAGGTCCCCAACACCCGGGCGCGCACGGCCTTGAGGCCGCGCGAGAGCTGGTTTTCCACCCCTTTGACGCCAATGCCCATGGCCTCGGCGATCTCCGCGTAGCTCAGGCCCTCACGCCAGCGCAGATGCATGACGAGTCGGCAGCGCTCGGGCAGGGCATCCAGTGCGGCCTGCGCCAGCGAGACCAGCTCCGCCTGTTCCGCCTCGGCATCGGCGTCGGCGTCGGCCGCCACGCTGTGCAGGGGCGGCGTGTCGGCCTGTGCGGCGTGGGTCGTCCAGTCCTGCTCCAGCACATCGCGGCGGCGCACATTGAGCGCCCGATTCCGCACCGCACCAAACAGATAGCCCCGCACCGACCCAAGAGGCGCCCATTCCGTGCGGGCCTGCCAGATGGCAAGAAACACATCCTGCACCACTTCCTCCGCCCGCGCCGTATCGCCCGTGTAACGGAGCGCGAAGCCCACCAACGCCGCATGCAGCGCCCGGAACAGCTGCTCGAACGCCTGCGCATCACCCGCACGAATGCGGGGAGCGCAGGCGTCGAGTTGGGCGGCTTCGTGCTGGACTGCGTCGTGCAAGGACATGGCCTTTAGCACGGCTGCGCACGACCAGGAGTTTCAGGCCTGGGACGAACTGTGGGGTCCCGTTACACCCGGTTGACCTGAAGTTCCTACCCCCCGCCGCTTCGCGTCCAGATGGCAATGAGGCCACACCAGTTGTCGGATCGCATGCCACCCAGCGAAGGAGGAATGGAGGCAGCCCCGAAAAACACCTCCACCCCATGAACGTCTTGCGGGACGACTTTGTCGATGTCGGAAAGCGCCGGAAGGACGATTCCATCGAGCATGACACGCAACACACAGGGGACCAACGCAATTCCGCCGCCGGCCGGCACAGACTTCATGCCGCGCGTCGAGATCGCCACCATTGAGCCAAGTGAGTCCGCAATCCGAAGGCCAGAGATTCCTCGAAGCATCTGTGACAGTCGCACCGGATTGCGATGTTCAATTTGATCGCGAGTGACCGACGCGCTTGCCGTCCGCGATCGCAGTCGAGCTTCAAAGTCCGCAAGTCTCGTTGACGATGGCGAGTTGTCGCGAACATCTACCGCGCGAAGTCCATAGGGCTGCCGGTCCAGATAAATCGTGACATTCTCTCCAAGTTCTTCCACACGTGCCTCGATGCGCGTTGAGAAGAAGCCAATGCTCCGAACCAGTATGGTTACTGAATCCCCCACAAGGCTGACAACACGAGCAATGCCGGCAGAGTCCGTCACTGCACTCAGTCGCTGCGCTCTACTGATGAGCTCGATACCCGCTGTTCCAACGGGGCGGTCGGACTCATCCAAGACCAGAACTGACAGCGTACGCCCTTGAGCTCTGGGTACGACTGGCTGTGCTTCTGCGATTACAGTGAAGACGAACGACAGAAGCGGAATGGCTGGCAGCAGGATTCTGAGATGACAACTGCGAAGTCGATCGATCATCGTCTAGATCATCTGCTGCATTGTTGTCAGGGGCTTGCGGCTAAAGTCGAGTCTACACACTTTCGCTGAAATGGCGAGCCTCTGGAAGATTGGCGCGGCAATTGGTGCACGCCTCCTCTCAGTTGCTTGGAGTTTTCGACATCATCACTCAGAGCTCTGTTGACGGGGCGCGCGACTCAGGTCGGCTGCAGTACTTCGGTACTTCAGCGCTGTTCACGGCATCCGTAATCAGTTCACTCTGGCATTGCAGGTTTGTCCTATGCGACTTTTCCCCATCTCCGCAGCTACCTGTCTGTCGATACTCCTCCAGCCTGGCCCTTTGCACTCCAACACGTATCAAGCATCGGACCGGCCGCCTCAGCGCTGGGCTCTTGCAGGGCCAGGTATCGCAGTAGGGGGAGACGGAGAGGGAGGGCCGACAGATTTCAACGACATCGTTGCAGCGTTCCTGGTCGCAGGTGATCGGCTCCTGGTGGCCGACGGAAAAACAAGCCAGTTGCGACAGTTCAGCTTTCCAGACATGCGGCACCTGCGAACGATTGGTGGCGCGGGACGTGGCCCCGGTGAGATCAGTGATCTGTGGACCGTATGGCGGTCACCAACGGGTTTCGTGGCCGAGGATGCCGCAGGCACGGCATCTCTGTTCAATGCGCGCGGCGACTTTGTGCGTGTGCTGCCACGTGAGGTACCTGTTGCCGGGAGACGAGTGGAGCGGGTTGGTCCGATCAATGACACGCTGTTCGTGGCAAAGCTTCAGGATACCATCCCTGCGATGAATGCGGGCGACTCGCGCATGCTCGAAATGCAGTTGCTCGTAGTGACAGCTCGCTCCAGGCGGGTCATTGCGCGCTCTGACGAGCGCGAAGTCATTCGTGGTGCGACAGGCCGACCCCGGACCCCGGTGTTCGGCGCAACCAGCGTCGCTGCGGTCGTCGGCAACAGAGTCTGTGTTGGCTATCCTGCAAGATATCGCATTGATTGCTACGCACCCGATGGTCGGCACATCTCACGTACTGAACGTCGCGGTTTGCGTGCGGCACCGGTCCGCCCGGCGCACAAGGAAGACTTCTTCGCGAGTGAAGCGGCGGCCAACCCGGGCCCGAACGGTGCCGCGTACATCGCCCGCTTGCGCCGTACTGTGCCATTCGCCGAGGTCATGTCGCACTTTGGTGAGTTCATTGCTGCATCAAATGGGGATCTTTGGGTGGGCCCATACATTCCGGTTGGCCCTATCCCGATGAAGCGACCGTTTCCCCGCGACGAGAGTACCTGGTCAGTCTACGCGCCGGATGGACGGTGGAAAGCGGATGTCGTGTTCCCAGCCCGCTTCCATTTGCTTTCGGTCGACGGCATGCGCGCGGTTGGCGTCCGCCGAGACCAAGACGATGTGGAATCGATTGTCGTATACACGCTGCGTGTACAGCAATGAGAGGGACAAGGACGGCATGCCTGCAAAACCGTCCTTGCCTCCTGTTCCAGATGGTCAGGTTGTCGGCTTCCCAGTCCGCGCCGCCACCACATAGAACCCCGTCGCCACACCCAACGTGATCAGCAGCACCGTCCACTCGGCCTGCGTGATGCTTGTCAGCAGCCAGGCAATGAGACCAATGGTGATGATGGGCACCAGCGGACCACCCGGCACGGCAAAGGGCACCGCGCCTTCCTGACGAATGCCGCGCTGACGCAGCATGAACGTGGCCGCCGCGCAACCCGCATACAGCAGCAGCGCCGCGAGATTGGAAATTACCGCGAGTTGCTCGAACGAATTGAACACGGCCAGCGCGCACACCAGCGTCGTCTGGATGATGATGGCGACGTGCGGCGTGCGATACGTCGCGTGCACCGATCCGACCACACGCGGCAGCAAACCGTCCTCGGCAAAGCGGAACAGCGCACGCGGCACAGCCAGCGTCATGCCACTCACGTACCCGAACATGGAGATGCTTGCGCCCACCAGCAGCAGCAACCGCCCCGGCGTGCCAAGGAAGGACTCGGCGGCAAAGGCCAGCGGCGCCGCCGTGCTGGTGGCCAGCTTGTCACCCAGCAAACCCGCCGCCACGACATGCACCGCCAGGTAGAGCAGCGTCACGCCAATCATGGCGATGGCCAGGGCACGCGGTACGGTGCGCGCGGGGTCGCGAATCTCGCCGCTGGGCACCAGCGCCGTCTCCACACCGCTGAAGGCGAACACCAGCACGATGGCCGCGCGCGCCAGTGACGCGGGACTCGGCACTTCGCGAATGGCGATGTTGTCGGGCTGAATGAAGAACACGCCAATGGCCACAAAGGCCAGCAGCGGCAGCAGCTTGGCAATGCTGGCCACGACAATGAGCTTCGTGCCTTGCTCGACACCACGCAGGTTGATGATGGCCAGCAGCACGAACATGGTGACGATCACAGGCACCCGAATGCCCTCGATGCCTACCAGTGCGCCCACGCCCTCCGCAAAGGCCGACGACACGCCGGCCACCGCCGTCGTGCCCAGCATCCACAGCAGCACACCCGCCAGAAAGCCCACGTAGCGACCGAACACCGCTTCCACGTAGGCGTAGGGGCCGCCGGTGAGTGTGATGCGGCTGCCGGCTTCGGCAAAACACAGCACCACGAAGCCCATGACCGCGGCGCAGATGAGATACACCAGCGGCGCCGCGGCACCCGCGGCCGCAGCCGCCGACGCGGGCAGACGGAAGATGCCGCCACCCACCGTGACGTTGAAAATGCTGGCCGCCAGGGCCCATACGCCAACCGCGCGGACCAGAGATGGTCCGCGCGGCGCGCTTGTAGCAGGAGATGTCACGATCAGGCCTTGGAGAGCAGCGGAATGAGCAGCAGGGCCACGATGTTGATGATCTTGATGAGCGGGTTGATGGCCGGACCCGCCGTATCCTTGTACGGATCACCCACCGTGTCACCCGTGACCGCCGCCTTGTGGGCATCGCTGCCCTTGCCGCCATGGTGGCCCTCTTCGATGTACTTCTTGGCATTGTCCCACGCGCCACCACCGGTGCACATGGAGATGGCCACGAAGAGACCCGTCACGATGGTGCCCATGAGCAGACCACCCAGCGCGGCGCCGCCAAGGAACAGACCCACGAGCACCGGAATGACCAGTGGCAGCATGGACGGCAAAATCATCTCGCGGATGGCCGCCTTGGTGAGCAGGTCCACCGCCTTGTCGTACTGCGGCTTCTGCGTGCCCTTCATGATGCCCGGCAGTTCCTTGAACTGACGGCGCACTTCCTGCACCACCGCGCCCGCCGCGCGACCCACGGCCTGCATGGCCGCGGCGCCGAACAGGTACGGAATCATGCCGCCGATGAGCAGGCCGATCACGACCTTCGGATCGTCGATGGAGAAGTTGACCGGCGCGCCGAGGTGTTCACCCAGCTTGCTCGAGTAGTCGGCAAAGAGCACCAGTGCCGCGAGACCGGCCGAGCCGATGGCGTAACCCTTGGTGACGGCCTTGGTGGTGTTGCCCACCGCGTCGAGCGCGTCCGTCGTCTTGCGAATCTCAGGGCCGAGGTGGCTCATCTCGGCAATGCCACCGGCATTGTCGGTGATGGGGCCGTAGGCGTCGAGCGCCACGATCATGCCGGCCATGGACAACATGGCCGTGGCCGCAATGGCCACGCCGTAGAGCCCCGCCATTTCGAAGCAGGCGTAGATGGCCGCGGCCACCACCAGCACCGGCGCGGCCGTGGAACGCATGGACACCGCGAGGCCCGAGATCACGTTGGTGCCGTGACCGGTTTCGGAGGCCTTGGCGATTTCGCGCACCGGGCCGTATTCGGTGGCCGTGTAGTACTCGGTAATGACCACCAGGGCCGCCGTAAGGGCGAGACCAATCATGGCGCAGGTGAAGAGCGCCGTGCTGTTGGTGGGGAACATGGCCTGCGTCACGAAGAAGAACGCAATGGCCGCCAGCACACCCGACACGATGAGGCCGCGGTAGAGCGCGGCCATGATCTTGCCACCCGGCTTCACGCTCACGAAGAACGTGCCGACGATGGACGCGGGGATGGACACGGCGCCGAGCACCAGCGGATACAGCACGCCGGTGTTGCCATAGGTGGCGTAGCCGAGGCCGGCCACCAGCATGGCCGCGATGACCGTCACGGCGTACGTCTCGAACAGGTCGGCCGCCATGCCGGCGCAGTCGCCGACGTTGTCACCGACGTTGTCGGCAATCACGGCCGGGTTGCGCGGATCGTCTTCGGGGATGCCCGCCTCGACCTTGCCCACCAGATCGGCGCCAACGTCCGCGCCCTTGGTGAAGATACCGCCGCCCAGTCGCGCAAAGATGGAGATGAGCGACGAACCGAAGGCCAGGCCGACCATGGGTTCGAGCGCGTGCTTCACCGCTTCTTCGCCGGTGTTGTTGCCGATGACCAGCATGTAGAAGCCGGCCACGCCCAGCAGACCGAGGCCCGCCACCAGCATGCCGGTGATGGCGCCGCCCTTGAACGAGATGTTGAGGGCGGCATTGAGGCCGGTGGAGGCGGCCTGCGCGGTGCGGGAGTTGGCGCGCACCGAGACGAACATGCCGATGAAGCCAGCCACGCCGGAGAGAATGGCGCCGATGGCGAAGCCGACGGCGGTCATCCAGCTGCCGAGGCCAAAGCCGACGGCAAGAAAGAGAATCACGCCCACGAGGGCGATCGTGGTGTACTGGCGCTTGAGGTAGGCGTCAGCGCCTTCCTGGATGGCGCCGGCGATTTCCTGCATGCGCGCATTGCCCGAGGGCTGGGCAATGATCCAGCGCGCCGTCACGATGCCATAGACGATGGCAATGGCGGCGCATACGAGAGCCAGTGGGAGTGCGTACTGCTCGAGCACGGGATCTGGGGTTTGGGAATGGAGGGACCACTGAGGGCGTTCCGCTACATCCCCGCAAAATCGCCCCGGAACAGCCCGGTGACCAGTCCCGGGGGGCAGAAAGCGGCTGGGGGGCGGTTGTAGATCCCCTACGCCGCGTCGAAACCGGGAATCTCAAAGGCCGGCCTTACAGCGTCACAGTCCGCCCGGCTGCCTCCATGAAATAGTATGGCGCCTTCCCAGTTCGCCGCCACGACGGTGCGCATGTAATCAATGATCGCGGCCGCGTCATCGGCCGTCAGTCCGAAGCGCGCACAGCCGGAGATCAGATTCGTTCGGGTTGCTCGACGTCCCATTGCAGTCCCGCATACCATGGCCAGGTCCCGTTCAAACGCCTGCACCGGTGACGGGGTGAGGTCGTAGGCGGGGGACAGACGCCACTCCGTGGTATGCGCGATGAGCGCATGGTTGCGCGGGTGGTCGTCATTGTTGGTCACCAATGCGTTGAACACCATGCGACGAAAGAGCTCTGCGCGGTCAAGCTGCGGGCGCGCCGACCATCGTTGCAATTCGTCGCTCAGGAGCAGGTAGGACCAGCGCTGACGATCACGTATTTCGTCAGCGTCCAGTACCGTAAGGGCACTCACCATGCGTGCCTTGCTGTACTCGGAACGAGCGCTCAGCCGCTCCCGATCAAAGCGACGAACAAGTAAGACGGGTGCAGTCCCGACGCGTTCGATACGATATGGTGGGACACGCACATCGCACTGCCGCGCCAACTTCAACAGTGCTCCTTCCACCGCCGCGTTGTTCCACCGGTCGCCTCGCGACGGAAACTTGGCGAGCCACAAGCCGCTTTCGTCCGTGACCACATTCTTGGGGCGGGCTCCACCCATGGAAGTCCCCGTCTCGACCAGCAACTGGAGTCGCTGAAGGCTTTCGGGCACGGGCTCACCGACGTGCAGGGACTCAAGCTGTCGAGCGGCATCCAGCAGGGCCTCGAGCTGCAACGTGCTGTTGAACGGGCGGAGCGGTGGTGGAGGCACCTTTCCGAGACCAAAGGACAGTGCGCCCGCGCGATCCTCCGGCGAATTCAGCAGGTACTCGACTTCGCCGACATCGACCTTGCCCAACGCGTGTTCGATGACACGTCGTCCCCAGGCATCTGGACTTGCGTCGCGGATTGCACCGAACACTCCGTCAAGCCGGGTGGTTTCGTATGTGTTGTCTGACAACGGCAGATGCAACGGATCGATTGGCACCGCCGAAGGATGTTCCCGGTATCGACGACCATATACGAACCGACCGATGACATCACCAAATGCATTGCGCTCACGCACGAACCTTCCGCAGGTCAACACTTCGTGTGACTGCGGAAGTTGGATGTACACGTAACAGGACTCGGCGCGGTTCATCGTCGATCAAAAGTCGTCGTCGAGTTTGCTGCGGCTGATGCGCGGCTGCGCCAGTCCACGACGCAGCGCGCTGCGCTCGCGTATCTGCCCCTCAGGGTCGAACTCCAAGGCCGCCACGGGAAGTATGCCGTCCTCGAGGCCGAGAGCCCACAGTGCCCCCAGATAGGCCGCAAGGCTGGTCCCCACATTCCCGGCTTCCACCGCGCGCAGTGTGGGGATGGTGAGGCCAGCTTTCTCGGCCACATCGGCAAGGCGGAGCCGCCGACGCTTTCGCGCCAGCGCAATGTTGTGCCCAAGCGTGGCAGCCACCTCCACCACACGGGCGGGGGCGCGCTCAGGGCTGCGGATGGTGGGTTTCGGCATTGCTGCCTCCTGATTAGGCGATAATAGTAAGAATAATTGCTTCAAACCATATAAAAAGCAAGAATCCTTTCATCCATTGCGCGCACTGGCGCCCACCACGGCACCGGCCAAAGTTTAGCCCATGACACGTCACCCCCGCCTTGCCCACCGCGCCGCACGGACTGCCGTCCAGTCGCTGGCCCTGTGTGCCCTCGCCGCCTGCCGGGCCTCCTCGGGCAGCAGCACCGCCGCCACGAGCTCGGCCACCCCGCCGGCCACCAACGCCACCCTTCCCGCGCCCTACGTCATTCAGAACGGGGAGTCGCAGGTGGTGCCCGCTTTCGCCGACACCACCCAGTGGATCCGCGAGCGACTCTGGGTGGAGACGGAGTTTGACTCCGACTTCGACGGCAAGAAGGACCGGGTCCACGTGGACGTGACCCGCCCGGGTCCCACGGCCAACGGTCTCAAGGTGCCGGTGGTGTACGAGACCAGCCCCTACTACGCCGGCACGCTGGGCAACGACGACGTGTTCTGGCCCGTCAAGCAGGAGCTGGGCGCCGAGCCGC
The DNA here is from genome assembly GCF_002483225.1 of Gemmatimonas sp. UBA7669. NCBI lineage: Bacteria > Pseudomonadati > Gemmatimonadota > Gemmatimonadia > Gemmatimonadales > Gemmatimonadaceae > Gemmatimonas > Gemmatimonas sp. UBA7669. The sequence continues at coordinate 76,244 of NZ_DLHL01000053.1, forward strand.
CGGCGCGCACGCTGGGCAAAGGCGTGACCTTCAATCCCAATCGCGCGCGCATCAGCAACTCGCAGGTGCGCAATTGGGTGCCGCGCGGCTTTGCCGTGGTGCACTCGGAGTCGCCCGGGACCGGACTCAGTCAGGGCTGCATCACCATTGGTGGCAGCAACGAATCGCTGGCGCCCAAGGCGGTGATCGATTGGCTCAACGGCCGCGCGCGTGGCTTCACCACCATCGATGGCAGCGAGGAAGTGAAGGCCACCTGGGCCACCGGCAAGGTGGGCATGACCGGCACCTCGTTCAACGGCACGCTGCCCATTGCCGCCGCTACCACCGGTGTGAAGGGCCTCGAGGCCATCATCCCCGTGGCGCCCAACAACTCGTACTACCGCTACTATCGCAGCAACGGCCTCGTGCGCAGCCCCGGTGGTTATCTGGGTGAAGACGTGGACGTGCTCTACGACTTCGTGCAGAGTGGCAACCCGGCCACACGCGCGCTGTGCAACGAGCGCGTGCGCGACGCGGTCATCGGCAAGGGCATCGATCGTCGCACGGGCGACTTCAACGACTTCTGGGCCTCGCGCGACTACATCATGCAGGCGGGTGGCATCAAGGCGGCAACCCTCATGGCCCACGCCTTCAATGACTGGAACGTGATGCCCGAGCATAGTGTGCTCATGGTGCAGGCGCTCAAGGCCAACGGCGTACCCGTGCAGCAGTACTATCATCAGGGCGGACACGGTGGTGAGCCGCCGCTTGCCATGATGAACCGCTGGTTCACGCGGTACCTGCTTGGCGTGCAGAACGGGGTGGAGAAGGACCCCAAGGCCTTTGTGGTGCGTGAAGGCGCGCCGCGTCTCGAGCCCACGCCATACGCCGACTACCCCAATCCGGCGGCCTCACCGGTCACGCTCTATCCCACCAAGGGTGGCAACGCCGTCGGCGCCCTCGGCACCACGCGCACCCCCGCGCAGGGTATCGAGACCGTGACGGACAATGTGTCGCTGGGCGGTGTGGATCTCGCGCGCGCCGAGAATTCGCCGACGCGTCTTCTGTTCGCGACCGCTCCGCTTACGCAACCCGTGCACCTCTCGGGCATCGGGCGTGTGCGCATCACGCTGTCCAGCAACAAGCCCGCCGCCAATCTGTCGGTGTGGCTGGTGGAATTGCCCTGGCCGGCAACCGGCAACAACAACGCGGGTATCATCACGCGGGGCTGGGCCGATCCGCAGAACGCGCGGGATGTCCGTCGCAGCACGCCACTCGTGCCCGGGCAGCCGGTCACGCTGGAGTTCGATCTGCAGCCCGATGACCAGATCATCGCCGCGGGCAAGCGCATCGGCCTCATGATTTTCTCGAGCGACAAGGATTTCACGCTGCACCCGGCGCCGGGGACCGTGCTCTCCATCGATCTCGATCAGACGTCCATCACACTGCCCGTTGTGGGCGGTGCCTCCGCTCTCAAGTAAAACCGAAGTGAAACAGACCTACGCTGTGAACGCCCCGTACAAGCGCTATCGCTTCGCGCCGCTGGTTGCCACCATCGCGGCGGTTGCCGCGGGCTGCGCCTCGGCCAACGCATCAGCGGGCAGCGCCATCGGCAGCAGTGCCTCGGCAGCCGCCACGCGACGCCCGGCCGTGGGCACCGCGACCGTTCCGAATGCCAGCTCGCCCGCTGCCCAGCGCCGCTGGGCCGACTCCGTGCTGGCTACGCTGTCGCTGGAGCAGAAGGTTGCGCAGATGGTCTGGGTATGGACCCTCGGCGATTTTGCGCCGGTGGACGCCGGGTCGTATACCGCCATCGAGAACCAGATCCGCGAGCTCGAACTGGGTGGCGTGATTGTCTCGGTGGGTGGCCCGGCCGACATCGCCACCAAGATCAACGCGCTGCAGCGTGTGGCCAAGCTGCCGTTGCTGGTGGGCGCCGACCTCGAGACGGGGGCGGCGTTCCGTGCGCGTGGAGGCTGGTTCCTGCCCAACGCCATCGAGCTGGGTGGCGCCACGAGCTTCCCGTATCAGATGGGCATTGGCGCGACACGCGACACCATGCTGGCCTACGAAATGGGCCGCGTGACGGCAGTGGAAGGTCGCGCGATGGGCATCCACATGGCTTTCGCGCCCGTGCTGGATGTGAACAACAACCCCAAGAACCCCGTCATCAGCGCGCGCTCGTTCGGCGAAGACCCCACGCTGGTGGCGCAGATGGGCCGCAGTCTCGTGCGCGGCATTCAGCAGAACGGCATGCTGGCCACGGGCAAGCACTTCCCGGGGCATGGCGACACCGAGCAGAACTCGCACCTCGAACTCTCGCGGGTGAACGTGTCGCGCGCGCGACTCGACAGCGTGGAACTGGTGCCCTTCCAGGCGGCCATCGACGCGGGTCTGCGTGGCATGATGACCTTCCACGGTGACCTGCCGGCGCTCGATACCACCAAGACGGCCGCCACGCTCAGCAAGGCGGTGATGACCGACCTGCTGCGCAACACCATGAAGTTCGACGGCCTGCTGGTTACCGATGCGCTGGACATGAACGGCGTGCTGGGTGGCATCACCATGGGCGAGGCCACCATTCGGGCGGTGGAAGCCGGCAACGATGTGCTGCTCATGCCCACCGATGCGAAGGTGTCCATTCGTGCCGTGGCCGAGGCGGTGCGCGCGGGTCGCCTGACCGAGGCGCGCATTGATGAATCGGTGCGCAAGCTGCTCATGGCCAAGCACGAGTTCGGCCTCAACGTCAATCGGCTGGTGAACGTGGAGGAGGTGCGCGCGCATGTGGGCACGGTGGCCAACACCGGCCCGGCACGTCTGGCCGCCGAGAAGTCCATCACGCTGGTGCGCGATTCGTTGGGGCTCGTGCCCATGAAGCTGCCGCGTGAGGCGCGCGTGGTGAGCATTACCATTTCCGGGCGTGCGGACCTGAGTGCGGGTCGCGCATTTGACGCTGAACTGCGCTCGCAGTATCCGCGTCTCCAGTCGCTCACCCTCACGCCGGAAGTGGTGGCCGAAGCCACGGCCGGTGCGGCGGCAGGGCAGGCGGGTGGCTATCGGGTCACACCCGACCCCACCATTCTGCCGGCGTCGGTGGAGAACGCGCTGCGCATTGCGCAGGGCGCCGATCTGGTGATCGTGTCGAGCTACATCGGCGCGGCCACCAACACGGCCAATATGAAGCCCACCGCTGGTTTGCCCGAGTTGCTGAACGGTCTGCGTGCAGCCAACACCAAGGTGCTGCTCACCAGCTTCAACAATCCGTATCTGCAGCTTGGCCTGCCGCTCACCGAGGCGCACATGCTGGCCTGGAGTCCGTGGACCATGTCGCAGCGTGCGGCGGCGCGGGCGCTGCTGGGTCGCGCGCCCATCACCGGCAAGCTGCCCATCACCATTCCCGGCGTTGCCAACTTCGGCCACGGCCTCACGCGCTAAGCGCGCCACTCCTTCGTGATACCCACCATGCCGTTTACTACTCCAGCTACCAAGCGCGTGCTGCTGTCGTCCGTTGCCGTTGCCACCATCGCCGTTGCCTCGGCATTCGGCGGCCGTGCGGTATCGCCCGTTCCGGCCATCGATCTCACCGGCACCTGGAAGTACGCCGTGGTGACGGAGAACGGCACCGGGACGCCCACCGTCATCATTAAGCAGACGGGCGACTCCCTGAGCGGCACCTACGAGTCGGGCCGCATGGGTGTGCTGCCCTTCAAGGGCAGCGTAAAGGACAGCAGCTTTGCCTTCGTCATCAACACGCAGGGTGGCGCCGCGCTGAGCTTCAAGGGCGTGCTGGTGAGCGCCAACGTGGTGAAGGGTGACGTGGACTTTGGCGGCGCCGGTGGCGCCACGTTCAGCGGTGAACGTCAGGCCGCCAAGTAACACACGACACACGGCCCTACACAAACGCCCCCGACGGCATCAACCGTCGGGGGCGTTTGTGCGTTCAGCAGGCCACTCGGGCCATCACGGCTGCAGCAGCGGCAGCACCATGAAGGTCTGCGACGGCCCCACCTTGGTGAGCGTGTCACCCGTCTGCAGGTTGAGCGTGGCGGTGTAGCGGCCGTTCGGGACGCGTGGTGCCTGACCACGCAGCAGCGCGGCCGCGCCGAAGCCACCACCACCACCACCACCGCCGCCGCCACCCAAGCCGGTGCAGGTCTGCATGGCCTGTGGGGCGGGACGGCCACGCGCCAGGCTGTCCATCTGCGCCTGCATGGCGGCCGGCATCTGGCCACCAAACTGACGGCGCATGCGCGCCAGCTGCGCGCTGTCCGGCGGCACCGGATCGCCGTTCAGGTTCCACACAAAGCGCTTGAGGCCCGGCGTGCGATCGAGCTCGCAGCGGCGCCACACCTTGCCGTCACTGTCGGCAATGGTGAGCACGTACTTGCTGCCGGTGGCCGCGGCAGTCTTCACGTGGTACGTAATCCACGCGCCCACCTGCGGGTTTGGCGTGCTGTAGTTGCCGCTGATGGCGAGGGTGCCCGCCGCACCGGCCGGCGCCAACCCACCTGGCGTGAAGTTGTACGCATGACGCAGCGGCAGCAGACGGGCGTCCTCGGCCAGGGCCGTGGAGTTGAGCTCGCGCAGCGCCGAGTAGTCGTCCAGCACGTAGAAGCCGCGGCCAAAGGTGGCCATGACCAAGTCGTTTTCGCGCTTCTGAATGGTGAGATCGCGCACCTGCGTGACGGGCATGCCACCGCGCAGCGCCGCATACGACGCGCCGCCGTCCACCGAGACAAAGAGGCCGAACTCGGTGCCCACAAACAGCAGATCGCCGTTGATGTGATCCTGTGCCACGGCCCACACATTGTGCCGCGCCGGCAGATTGGCCGTGATGTTGGTCCAGGTGCGCCCACGATCGGTGGACTTGACGAGGTACGGCGCATAGTCGCCGCGCTGCCAGTTGTTGAGTGCCACGAACACCGTGTTGGCATCACGCGGCGAAGCCAGCACGTCGCTCACGTAGGTGTACTTGGGCACGCCCGGGAAGCTCTCGATGCGGCGCCAGGTGCTGCCGCCATCTTCCGACACCTGCAGCAGGCCATCGTCGGTACCGGCCCAGAGCAGGCCCTCGAGCACCGGCGATTCGTCGAGACTCACCACATTGGACAAGTCGGTGGTGGACACATTGAGTGCCACCGAACCACGCGGCCACACCTTGCCCATGATGGGCAGGCTGTCGCGATTGAGATTGCGCGACAGGTCGGGGCTCACGCGTGTCCACGAGTCGCCACGATCGTCGGAGCGATAGACGAACTGGCTCGCGAAGTAGATGCGATCGGGATTGTGCGGGCTCAAAATGAACGGCGCATCCCAGTTGGTGCGATCGCGCACACGCGTTACGGCCGAATCGCGGCGTGCCGAGGAGTCGGGCGTGGCGGCCGCGCCACTTTCATCGCCACCGGCCGAGGCGGTGGTGGGGCGGATGCCCTGTCCACGTCCCGTACGCATATCGAAGCGACTGAGGCCGCCGTTCTGCGACTCGCCAAAGAAGATGTGCTGATCTTCCATGTGGCCGCGGGCCTGGAAGCCGTCGCCGCCCACGATGTTGAACCAGTCGCTGTTGCGGATGCCCCAGGTGTTGGTGGTGCGAGAAGGGCCGCACTGCGAGAAGTTGTCCTGCGTGCCGCCGCACACGTAGTAGAACGGCTTGGCGTTGTTCACACCCACACGGTAGTACTGCGTGATGGGCAGCGTGGCGTGGAACTTCCAGGTCTCACCGGCATCGTAGGTTTCGTACAGGCCGCCGTCGTTGCCCAAAAGAATGTGATTCTTGTCCACCGGGTCGAAGGCCAGCGCGTGATGATCGACATGCACACCGCGTCCTTCCCAGTTGGTGTTCGACCAGGTGGCGCCGCCGTCGGTGCTGCGCGAGAGATTGGTGGCCACCGAGTAGATGTGACCGGGGCGGTGCGGATCGAGGAACAGCTCGCTGTAGTACTGGCCCAGGCCGTTCGTGAACCACTGCGCCATGGCCGCGCGCGCGCTGTCCTGCGGGGCCGCGCCGGCGCGCGCCGCACCACCCGCACCTCCACCACCACCAGCACCAGCACCGCCACCCGGGCCACGCGGCACGACGGCGTTCTTGCCGTAGCGCGTCCAACTGGCGCCGTCATCCACGCTGCGATAAAGGCCCGACTGGAAGTTGGACGCCTCGATGAACGCATACACCTGCGTGGGCGTGCTGCGCGCATCAATCGCCAGTCCCGCACGGCCCACATCACCCGTGGGCAGGCCGTTGCTCAATTTGGTCCAGGTCTTGCCACCATCGGTGGTCTTGTGCAGCCCGCCCTCGGGGCTGCCCCCGATGGCCTGACCCACATGCCGGCGACGCGGATAGGCCGCCGCATACAGTACGTCGGGGTTCTTCGGGTCCATCACCACATCGGTGATGCCGGTGTTGTCGCTCACGAACAGGCTGCGCGTCCAGGTCTTGCCACCGTCAGTGGTCTTGTAGAGACCACGCTCACCACCCGCCGAAAACAGCGGACCCTGCGCGGCCACGTACACCACCTCGCTGTTGCGCGGGTCGATGACGATGCGCCCGATGTGCTCCGATGCTGCGAGCCCCACGCGGTTCCAGGTCTTGCCGGCGTCGGTGCTCTTGTAGAGCCCATCGCCAAAGTGCGCGCTGCGCTGACTGTGATTCTCACCCGTGCCCAGCCAGAGCACGTCGGAGTTCTTGGGGTCGATCTCCATGCAACAGAGATTGTTCGCGCCATAGTTCTCGAAGATGGGCGTGAACGAGGCGCCGCGGTTGTTGGTCTTCCACACCCCACCAAACGCGCTGACGATGTACCAGGTGCTGGGATTGACCGGATCGATCTTGATGTCGGCAATGCGGCCCGTCACGACGCCGGGGCCGAGCGGACGGATGCTGTGCTCTTGAGCAGCTCGGCAGGCAGCGGAGTGGCTGCGGGCGCGGCGGCTGCGCGACGATCACTGCGTTGCGCAGCGACCGTTGCGGGGAAGAGCAGTGGCGCCAGCAGTGCGAGCACCGCTGAGCGGGTCAGACGACGGGACATCGAGGGAAGGGCAGAGGTCAGGTGGGAACAGCCGCAGAAGCCGAGGCCGGTGTTGCATCGGCATGCCGGCCCTGTGCCGGTGTGCCGCAGGTGGGGCAATAGGGATAGAACGCATTCTTGCGCGTGCTGCATTCGCCGCACTTGTCGAAGAGTCGGAGGCCGCAGTGCACACAGAAGTTGCTGGGGCCCTCGGGACCCTTGGCCACGGCACGCTCGCAGCCCGGGCAGACGCCGGCATCGAGCCGCTTGAGTGCCTCCTCGTACTTGAGACTGCGGCGACGTTCTTCCTCGCTCTGCTGCTCCACCTGCTGGCGCTGCGCGAGATACTTGCGCATGGCGCGGATGGTGTACACGCCGGCCACCAGAGACACCACAATGCCCACGCCGTAGCGCACATAGCCGCCGTAGCTGGGCAGGTAGGGCACCAGCTCCACAAAGAACGCGAACACGGCAAAGAGCACAAAGCCACGCAGCAACGGCCAGTACTCACTCTTGCGCTTGCGCATCACCATCCAGCCGGCCACCACCAGCAGGGGCAGCGTGAGCGCGAGCCGCAAGCCGAAGGTGGTCAGCTCCTGCTGAAACCGTGCCTTCTCGAAGGGCCCGCGCGCGGCAAGTTCGAGCTCGATCTGCGCTTCGCGGTTGGCCTCCTGGGCCTGCGAAATATCGAGCAGGCGTGTGTCGATGCGCTCCAGTTCGGATTCGGCGTCGCGCTCGATGACCTTGAGTGAATCGAGCTGTCGCGTGCGCGAGAGGACTTCGGGATCCTGCTGCGGATCGGTGGTGGCGGTGCGGGTGGCAATCCAGGCGTCGAAGGTTTCCTTCTGCGCCGTGTAGGCGTTGCGCGCCGCAATGTGCCCCTGCATGGCGCGATCGCGTTCGTCCTGCGTGCGACGCTGCAGACCCTGCAGCGAATCGCGTGCACTGCGCAGCGGCGCGGCCAGCGTCGGGTCGACGAACTCCTGCAACTGCAGGCGGTCCGGAGCGCCCGGCAGTTCACCAACGATCTTGCCACCAAGCCCAATGAGGAAGCTGGCAAAGACCAGAGACACCACCCACATCGCGAACGCAAAGATGCGTTCGGGCACGCGAAAGGCGCGGAACATGTGTTACTCCGGCAGGCGTGAGGCGAACGGTGAGAGCTGCGCAATCAACAGGTCGAGCGGTACTTTCTCGATGGGATGGGGCACCCCCTCGAGCAACACGGCTTCGGCACGCGGCATGGCTTCGGCAAAGCGCTGCGACTCCTCGAGCGTGACGGAGTCATCGCGCGAACCCACCAGCAATCGCACGGGCGCAGCAATCTGTGCCACAGACGTCGTGGTAAGCGGCGGCGCCTCGCCCAGCGCGCGCAGCACGGCGGCCGTGCGTGTGAGCGTGAGTTCCCATCCGCCGGCTTCGGCGTGACGCGCGGCCAGGGCATCGGCAAAGGCCGGTACCTTGGCACGCATGCCCTCGGGGTTGAGACGTCGCGCACCCGCCTCCGCCACCTCGGGTGTCCATGCCAGCATGGTGCCCAGGGTCACGATGCCCGCCACGAGCCCCGGCTGCATTTGCTCGGCCAGCAGCGCGGCGTAGCCACCCATGGAGTAGCCGAATACCAGCACGCGTTGCGGCGCCAGTTCACGTACACGCGCGGCAATCACGTCGGCAAATGCCGGCATGCTGAACGCCGCGTCGCTTTCCGCATCGCTTTCCGCATCGCTTTCCGCATCGCTCAACGCTGGTGTACGTCCATGCCCCGGCAACTCCAGCGTGTGCACGGCAGCAAACACCTCGTGCGCGCGCGCCGCGTCCGCTACCGGTGCCATCTGCTCGGCGCTGCCCAGTGCCCCATGGACAATGAGCAGCGCCGGACGAGCGGATGTCGCCATTACTTGGCCTTGAAGGCGCTGATGGCCTGGCGCGTGAAATCCGACAGCACCAGCGTGCCGCTCATGGTGGCGCGTTCGGCCAGCATGGCGTCCCAGTGTTCGGTGCCGGCCCAGAACACCTGCTTCATCTGCGCCATGGCTTCGGGATTGCTGGCCGCCAGCGTGCTGGCCAGCTGATCCACGGCCCCGTCGAGCGCCAGCTCTTCATGCACGACCTTGGCATACAGGCCACGGCGCTCACACCAGGCCGCGTCGCGCCAGTCGGCGTCCACCGCCATCTGGCTGAACGAGGCGAGGCCGATTTTGCGCTCGATGACCGGTCCCACAACAAAGGGACCGATCCCCACGGCCAGTTCGCTGAGCTTGGCCGAGGCCTTGTCCACGGCAATGGCGTAATCGGACGCGGCAATGAGACCCACCGCGCCGCCGGCCGCCTTGCCATGCACCCGGGTGACGACGAATTGCGGGGCCCGCATCATGGCCAGAATGACGCCGGCAAAGCCCGAGAAGAACTGCTGACCCTGCGCGATGTCGGTAATGCTGGTCAGCTCGTCGAAGGAGGCGCCGGCGCAGAAGGGGCCCGTGCCGCCGCTCTGCAGCACGATGACGCGAACTTCCGGCTGGCGGGAAACGTTGGTGATGGTGGACGCCAGTTCGCGCAGCAGGGTGCCCGGGAGCGAATTGCTCTTCGGGTGGTAAAACTCGATGCGGCCGATTCCAGCGGCCACGTGGGTTCGGACGTATCCGTTCGGACCCGTTTCCGGAGTGGGGTGATCGGGAGTCATGCGGGAGAAGATAGCCTCCCGTTCCGATTGTCGAATCCCGATCCGCCTGCCTATCTTTCCCTGATGGACCAGACCATGCCCGTTCCCACCGAGGAGGCGGCCCTCCTGGCCGCTTTTGAAGCCCGCATCGCCGCCGGCGAGAGCATCGAGCCCAAGGACTGGATGCCGGAGCGCTACCGCAAGCAGCTCACGCGCATGATGTCCCAGCACGCCCATTCCGAAATCGTGGGCATGCTGCCCGAGGGCAACTGGATTACCCGCGCCCCCAGCCTGCGGCGCAAGCTGTCGCTGCTGGCCAAGGTGCAGGACGAGGCCGGTCACGGCCTGTACATCTACTGCGGCACGGAAACGCTGGGTGTGGATCGGCAGGAGCTCACCGAGCAGCTGCTCGACGGCCGCGCCAAGTACTCCAGCATCTTCAACTACCCCACGCTCACCTGGGCGGATGTGGGGGTGATTGGCTGGCTGGTGGACGGCGCCGCCATCGTGAACCAGACGGTGCTGGCCAAGGCCTCGTACGGGCCCTACGCGCGCGCCATGGTGCGCATCTGCAAGGAAGAAAACTTCCACAAGCGCCAGGGCTACGAAGTCTGCATGGTGCTGTCCAAGGGCACGCCGGCGCAGAAGGCCATGCTGCAGGACGCAGTGAACCGCTTCTGGTGGCCCTCGCTCATGATGTTCGGCCCCAGCGACACCAACTCGCCCAACAGCGCCGAGCTGCTCAAGTGGCGCGTGAAGCGCAAGACCAACGACGAGCTGCGTCAGCGCTTCGTGAACCTCACCGTGCCGCAGGCCATCGCGCTGGGCATCACCATTCCGGACCCCGATCTCAAGCTCAACGAGGCCACGGGTGACTGGGAGTTCGGCGAGATCGACTGGAGCGAGTTCCACGCCGTGCTCAAGGGCGAAGGCCCCTGCAATCACGAGCGCATGGCGGCCCGTCAGGCGGCGCACAAGGAAGGCGAGTGGGTGCGCGCAGCAGCCACGGCCCACGCCGAGAAGCAGAAGGCGCGCCAGGCCACGGCGGCGGCCTGATGAGCGCTTCCATTGGCAACGGCGCAATTGCGGACAGCCAGTGGCCGCTCTGGGAGGTGTTCACCCAGGGCGCCCACGGCGAGCCCTTTGAGCACGCGGGCAGCATTCACGCGGCCGACGCCGAGCACGCGCTGCAGAACGCGCGTGACGTGTACACACGCCGCGGCGAAGCCGTGAACCTGTGGGTGGTGCCCACGACAGCCATCGTGGCGTCGGCGCCGTCGGATGCCGGGCCGTTCTTCGATCCCGGCAACGACAAGGCCTACCGGCATCCGCAGTTCTATATCGCGCCGCGTGGCGTGCGCATCTTCTGATGGCTGAAGTCATCAACAAGGCGCCCGACGTGCCCATCGCGGCGCCGCGCAAGGTGCCGGTGGCCAACCCGCTGGCCGACTATCTGCAGCGACTCGGCGACGACCGGCTTATTCTCGGGCATCGTGTGTCGGAGTGGTGCGGCCACGGGCCCATTCTCGAGGAGGACATCGCGATGGCCAACATCGCGCTGGATCTCATCGGGCATGCCTCGTCGTTGCTGGCTCTGGCGGGTGAGGTGGAGGGCGAAGGCCGCAGCGACGACACGCTGGCCTACTTCCGCGATGCGGTGCACTTCCGCAACGCGCTGCTGGTGGAACAGCCCAATGGCGACTTTGCCATGACCATGATGCGGCAGTTCCTCTTTGATACCTACAGTGTGCTGCTGTGGGATCAGCTGTCGCGTTGCGGGCACGAGGGTCTGGCGGCCATCGCCACCAAGTCGCTCAAGGAAGACAAGTACCACCTGCGCCACAGCAGCGAGTGGGTGGTGCGGTTGGGCGACGGCACCGAGGAGAGCCACCAGCGCGCGCAGCATGCGCTCGACGAACTGTGGCGCTTCACGGGTGAGCTGTTCGACCGCGACGAGGTGGACGCCGCCGTGGAGGCGCAGGGCATCGTGGTGGACCATGAGGCGCTGCGTGCATTGTGGACCACCATGGTGCGAGACGTGCTGCAGCGCGCGACGCTCACCATGCCCACGAGCACGGCGGTACGCCGCGGGGGACGCACGGGCTTTCACACCGAGCATCTGGGCCATCTGCTGGCCACCATGCAGAGCGTGGCGCGCGCGCATCCCGGCGCGAGCTGGTAGGCATTGTGAGCAGCGGGTCAACCGGGTCAGGCAGTTCGACGTTTGCGCTCACGCGCGACGACGTGATGGCGTTGCTCAACACCGTGCCCGATCCCGAAGTGCCGGTGATCAGCGTGGTGGAGCTGGGTGTGGTGCGCGACGTGGACATCACGCCCGAGCGGGTGCTGGTGACCATGACGCCCACCTACTCGGGCTGCCCGGCCATGCGCGAAATGGAGGCCGATGTGAAGGCCGTGCTGCTGGCGCGTGGTGCGCCGGCGGTGGAAGTGCGCACGGTGCTCTCGCCGGCCTGGACCACCGACTGGATTGGGCCGGAGGCGCGCGAAAAGCTGCGGCGCTACGGCATCGCGCCGCCGGGCAAGGCCGAGTCCCAGGGGCTGGTGACCCTCACGCGTGCACGCAGCGCGGTGGCCTGTCCGTTCTGCGGCAGCACCGACACGGTGCTGCAGTCGGAGTTTGGCAGCACGGCCTGCAAGGCCATTCACCAGTGCCGCGCCTGCGGCTCGCCCTTCGACGAGTTCAAGCCGCTGTAACTGGACGCTCTGACTGGCCGGTGAATAGCAGCAACTGATTACCACGGAAGACACGGATTGGACGGAAACCACAGGACTCGTGGGCTATGCACGAAAGCCGGTCCTTTAGGGGTTCGTAGTGGCCTCTCTATGCGCCCTCCATTCCTCCAATTCTCTGCGTGAGCTGTTAACAAACTCTCGGATGCAACCAGTACCGGTGCTCCGGCCGGACCGTCAACGGCTCACGCAGAGAACTGCGGGAGAACAGCAGAGTACGCAGAGTGACGAATTGTTCTTGAACGATCCTCATTTCTGATCCGTGTGGTTTCCGCCCAATCCGCGTCATCCGCGACAAGGTAGTTCAACCCGAACGGCTCCTCTCTGCGCCCTCCTTTCCTCCGCTTCTCTGCGTGAGCTGTTAACGAGCTCTCCGATACAACGAGTGGCGGCGCTTCGGCCGGACCATCAACAGCTCACGCAGAGGAAGTGAGGACGCAGAGTTGGCAGAGAACTGCAGCCCGAACTCAACTGCCTGAGCGCGAACGAGGCGGTTGCGCTGAACTCAATTCAAATCCGAAGGATCTGCGTGGGGAACCAGCTGCTCTCCACCGAAAGTGCACGGATTCATTCCGTTCCATCCTGCTGTTTCCCTGGTTGTCCGCGAAATCCGTGGTAATCAGTCAAGACCAGCCCGCGGCACAACACACGAAACAAGACGGGCCCCGGCGCAATGCACCGGGGCCCGTTTGCTACCTCTCAGCCTGGCTTACTTGACCAGATCGCCGAAGCTGCGACGACCGGCCCGCTCGCTCTCCGAGCGGCAGCCCGTGGGCGCGCCCTGACCCTCGAGCACCTGCCAGATCTCGACGCGGCGGTTGGCCGCCTGCGCCGCACGGTTGGCCGCCGAGACTCGCGGACGACGCGCTGGCGGCGGCTCCTGCTCGGTGTCGCCGTTGCGCACCAGGATGCACTGCTCGCCAAAGCTCGACCAGAGCACACGGTCCTTGATGGCGTTCGCATCCGCACCCGCCACGCGGAGCAGCTGCTTGTACACCGCCTCCGAACGCGACTTGGCCAGCGTGTTGTTGTACGCCTCCGAGCCATACCAGTCGGTGTGACCCTCGATGGAGATGCGCATGTTCGGGTTGGCCTTCATGGCCGCCACGATCACCTTGAGGGTGTCGTTGCCGGCCTTGAGCACCACGGCCTTGTCGAACTGGAAGAGCGTCGTGTCAAAGGCCACGCGGGCCGCAGGAATGGCCTTGCACTCCACCGACGCCGTCTCCGTCTTGCTGCTGCCGTAGGCGGTCTTGCTGGCGGTGATCGTGGCCGTACCGGCCGCGTTGCAGGTCACCGTGCCGTTGTTGACCGAGGCAACCGAAGCGTTGGAAGAGCTCCAGGTGATGGCGCCGAGGTCCACGTTGTCGGCATCGGTGGCCTTCGACGTGAAGGACAGCGTCTTGCCCACATCGGTCGAACCGCTGCGCGGGTCGAGCGTGAGCGTCCAGGCCGGCGGCGGCACCGTCACGGTGGACGAGGCCATGCGCTCGATCTTCTTCACGATGCCCTTGCAGGTGATCGTGGCCGTGCCGTGCTTGACGGCCGTGACCTTGCCGGTGTTGTCCACCGTGGCCACCGACGGATCACTCGAGGAGCAGGTGAGGTTCTGCACCTTGCGCAGCTCGATGGGACGCGTCTTGAGGTCGGCCGCGCTGAGCGCGAACTGCCGCTCGCTGCCGCGGTTCACCGTGGCGCTGGCCGGGTCCATCTTGAGCGCCCAGTCAAACGGCTCGGTGGAGGCGCAGCTGCCACGCAGCGCGTAGCTCACACCGGCACGAAGGCCCAGCTGCTGCGACGTGCCGTCGAGCGCCTGCTCCTGCGGTGACGGATCGTAGTCCATCAGACCGTCAAGGCGGAGACCCCACTTGCCGCTGCCGCAGATCTTGAGGCCCACGAGGCTTGTGAACGCATCCTCGTACTCATTGGCCGTGACGCGGCCCGCAAACACCTGCTGCGCGTAACCGGCGCCGAGGATGAGCGAGGCCTTCTTGCCGGGCGTGACCGGGATGGTCAGCGTGCCGAGCCCACGGAACGGACGGTAGGTGATGTCTTCGAACGGATTGCGCGCGGCCTTGGTCTTGGCGTACTGGATGTCGCCTTCGATGCCGAGCCACTTGTACACCGACATGCCGAGCCGGCCACCCACGCCGAACGCGTCGTCGATGCGAATTTCCTTGTCCATCTTGGTGTACTGACCGAACACACCCACCTCGATGCGCTCGCCCAGATTCTGGGCCTGCAGCGTTGGCGCCGCCATTACGGCAGCGAGCAACGACATTCCGACCAGGTTTTTCTTCATGTGATACCTCCGGGAGGAAGCCAGGAAAGCGGGCCGGACAACGCCCGCGCCGGCATCGGGCTCAACGATCCAAATGCCGGCACAGCAATAGTAAAGCATTCCGGCGCCGTGCGATACATCACGCGACACAGTCCCTCGGTCCCACGTGGCTGCGTCGCAGGGCGGCCTGAACTCCAAGGACCGCTCAACCGTGACCAAGGTCACCAAATGCGCTGAGCCGTCACGAGATTGTGACGGCTCAGCAGTTCGGACTGCAATTGTGATGCAAATTACACGGCGAGCAGTCGCGTCAGCTCAGCCTGAATGGCGTCCACCGTGGGCACCACCGCATCCAGCAGCACCGGGTGGTAGGGCACGGGAATGTCGCGCGGCGCCAAACGGGCCACCGGCGCATCAAGATGCCAGAAGGCCTCCTGGGCCAGTGTGCCCGCGATCTCGGCGCCAAAGCCGGCCGTCCAGTTGTCCTCATGCACAATGAGACAGCGGCCCGTCTTGCGCACCGAGGCCAGCACGGCCTCGCGGTCCCAAGGGGCAATGGTGCGGAGGTCCAGCACTTCCACCGCGTCACCAAAGGCCTCGGCGGCTTCGGTGCAGCGGTGCACCATGGCGCCCCAGCTCACCAGCGTGACGTCCGTCCCTTCGCGCCGCACCGCGGCACGGCCAAAGGGCAGCACGTAGTCGTCACCCGGATAGCGCGCCGAGCCATCGCCGGTCATGAGCAGCGAGCGATGCTCGAAGAAGATGGTGGGGTTGGGGCTGCGCATGGCCGCACGCAGCAAGCCCACGGCATCGGCGGCGTTGGACGGCATGGCCACCTGCCAGCCATACGCATGCGCAAATCGCACTTCGTCGCTGAGCGAGTGCCAGGGGTCGCCCACATCCTTGCCGAAGCCGCCGGGCATGCGCACCACGATGGGCGCCGCAAAACGATTGGCCGTACGCCAGCGCATCGTGCCACAGTTGTTGAGCTGCTCCGTCGCCGGGTCGGCGTACTTGCGGAACTGGATCTCGGCCACGGGCACGAGTCCGCTGATGGCCATGGACACCGCGCGTCCAATGATGCCCTCTTCGCTGAGACTGGTGTCGAACACCCGCTCGGCGCCGAACTGCTTCTGCAGGCCTTCGGTGACGAGATGCACACCGCCCTTTCGGCCCACGTCTTCACCGAACACCACCACCTTGGGGTTCACGCTGAGTTCATGACGCAGCGTGCGACGCACGGCCTCGGCAAAACGCAGCAGGTCGCCGCCGTCCTGCGGCACATCGCTGCCACCCAGGGCCTCGCGCTCGGCGCGCGACAAACCACCCATGGCATCGGGCGCGTCGGCTTCACAGTACACATGACGCGCGACGGTGCTGGCGTCGGGCATGGCGCGTGCGCGCGCGGCCGTGAGCGCAATCTCGACATCGCGCGCCACTTCGGCTTCGAGTTCCTGCCACGCGCTTTCGCTCAGCAGCGAGGGCACGAGGTAGTTGCGCAGCGCCGGAAGCGGGTCACGCGCCAGGTCGGCCGCAATCTCCTCGTCGCTGCGATAGCCCTTCTGATTGTCCGGCCCCGAATGACTGGAGAGACGCGGCACCGTGAGACGCACCAGCGCCGGCCCGTTGCCCGCACGCACATGCGCCACCGCCTCGGCCAGCTTGCCTGAGGCATCGTGCGGATCACTGCCGTTGCCGTTGCGAATGAACAGGTTGGTGAACGACGCGAGATTCTTGGCAATGTCGCCACCAGGCGTTTGCATGTCGCCACGCACACTGATGCCGAGGTCGTTGTCCTCGATGTAAAACAGCAGGGGCAGTTTGAGCGTGGTGGCCATGGTGAGTGCGGCCCAGAAGCCGTTGGTGGCCACGGAGGCGTCGCCGCCCAGTGCCACGGCCATGCTGTTGGCGTAGCTCGCGTCCTTCAGCACGTCGCGGTGGTACACAATGCTCTGCGCCCACCCCGCCGCTGGCGTGTACTGTCCACCCACGTCACCGGCCATGGGCAACACCGTGCAGCCTTCACGGTTGGGCAGGTTGCACACCACGCCAATGTCACGGCCATCGCTGAATCCGCCGGCCCGACCGAGCGGGCTGCCCAGCGCGTCTTCGATGCTGAGACCCACCGAGAGCAGCATGGGGCGCGAACGATAGTAGGCGCCGGCGCCGTCGTGCGTGCCATTCAGCAGCGAGCCCAGAATGGTCTGCGCCATGTCATGGCCGCGGGCCGAGAACTGGTAGAGCACCTGATGCTCGCGCGGCGTCGTGGCGCGATTGCGGTTGGTGCTTTCTTCCACGTCGTCGAGCGCACGCGAGACCAGCGTGTGGTAGGCGATGCGACGCCAGTCGAAGCCGGCGCGCGGCGCGCGATCGGCGCTGGCGGACCTGGACGACGCGACGTCGGTCTTGGCGGGGCGAACTGCGGTCTTGGAAGGCATAGACCCGTAATTTGCCCCGATGACCCCTCAATCGGGAGTTTGTCGCTGGGCCCAGAGTGCGTTGGGCGCCACCGCGCGGGCGGCGGTGATGGCGAGACGGGTGACGGTGGTGATTGTGGGCACCCCCACACCGACGGCCACCAGCAGCAGGTTGGCGGCCAGCCACCAGGTGGTCCAGCGTTGCACCAGGTCACGACTGCCGCGCATGACAAACAGCACGGCCGCCGCACCGTTGACCACAAACAGGCCGGCCAGGGCCCAGGAGAAGGCCGACCAGCCGACTGCAGCCAGCCACTGCATGAGCACCGTATCCATGGACACGCTCCGCGAGGTGGGACGACAGGGCTAGAGTACGGCGTGAATCGAGGAAAAGCGAGACCAGACGTGCCGGCTGTGCGTGAAGCCTTGCTCAGGCCGGGCTGCAGGGCCCGTGGCCTGCGCCACTTGACTATCTTTCAGGAATGTCTGCTTCCTCCTCCCTCCTCCTCGAGCAGGCCGACGGCGTGCTGCTGATCACGCTCAATCGGCCCGACGTTCTCAACAGCTTCACCCTGGAGATGGCCGAGGCGCTGCAAGCGGCGCTGGCCTATGCGGCGCGCGACGAAAGTGTGCGGGCGGTGGTGCTCACCGGCGCCGGTCGCGGCTTCTGCGCCGGTCAGGATCTGGCCGAGGCCCTGCCCAAGGGCGACGGGCCCATGCCCGACATCGGCGAGATCGTGGTCAAGTGCTACAACCCCATCATCCGCGCCATTCGCTCTCTGGAGAAACCGGTGCTCTGCGCGGTCAACGGCATTGCCGCCGGCGCGGGCGCCAATCTGGCCTTTGCCTGTGACCTCACCTGGGCTGCAGACGATGTGAGTTTCGTGGAAAGCTTTGCCAAGCTGGGGCTCATTCCCGACACGAGTGGCACCTTCTTTGTACCGCGTCTCGTGGGACATCAGCGCGCTACTGGCATGTTCTTCCTGGCTGAAAAGCTGCCGGCCACCAAGGCGCGCGATTGGGGACTCATCTGGGATGTCGTGCCCAAGGCCGAGCTGCTGGACACGGTCATGAAGGTGGCGCGTCAATTGGCCTCGCAGGCTACGCGTGGTTTTGGTCTCACCAAGCGCGCGCTGCTGGCCAGTGCGGCCAACGGGCTCGACGCGCAGCTCGATGTGGAAGCCGCTTGCATGACCGAGGCGGGGAAGACGGCGGACTACGCCGAGGGTGTGCGCGCGTTCCTCGAGAAGCGCGCGCCCGTGTACCGCGGCGCCTGAGATGGGTATGCACATTCGCAAGATTGGTGTGGTGGGCGCAGGAGCCATGGGCGCGGGCATCGCGCAGGTGGCCGCGCAGTTCCGCCACGAGGTGGTGCTCTGCGACGCGCATCCCATGGCCTTGGTGCGCGCGCGTGCCGCCCACGAGAAGGCCATGGCGCGCGAGGTGGAGAAGCAGCGCCTTACGCAGGAAGAAGCCGACGCCGTTTTGGCCCGCTTCAGCTACGTGGAAGGCACCTCGCTTGGTGATCTGGCGCCGCTGGCCGAGTGTGATCTGGTCATCGAGGCCATCGTGGAGCAGCTCGGGCCCAAGCAGGAGTTGCTGCGCACGCTCGAGTCGGTGGTGCGCCCCGATGCGGTGCTGGCCTCCAATACCTCGTCGCTGTCCATTGCGGCGTTGGCGGGTGCGTGTCGACACAAGAGCCGCGTGGTGGGTCTGCACTTCTTCAATCCGGCGCCCATCATGCCGCTGGTGGAAGTCATCCCCGCCATCACCACCAGCGCCGAGGTGGCGACCGCGGTGCGCGCGCTGGCCGACGGCTGGCGCAAGGTCACGGTCATCGCCTCCGACACGCCGGGATTCATCGTGAACCGTGTGGCACGGCCGTACTACGGCGAGGCCATGCGCATGCGTGAAGAAGGCGTGGCCGACTGCGCCACGATTGACTGGGCGCTCAAGACCATCGGCGGCTTCCGCATGGGGCCGTTCGAGCTCACCGACTTCATTGGTCACGACGTGAACTTTGCCGTGACACGTTCGGTGTTCGACGCCATGTATGGCGACCCGCGCTATCGCCCCAGTCTGCAGCAGCAGCGTCTCGTGGAAGCGGGCTGGTTGGGCCGCAAGACGGGCCGCGGCTTCTACGACTACGCCGAGGGTGCGGTGCAGCCATCGCCGGTTGAAGATCCCGCGCTGGGGCAGGGCATCGTGGATCGG
Source organism: Gemmatimonas sp. UBA7669 (assembly GCF_002483225.1). Lineage (NCBI taxonomy): Bacteria > Pseudomonadati > Gemmatimonadota > Gemmatimonadia > Gemmatimonadales > Gemmatimonadaceae > Gemmatimonas > Gemmatimonas sp. UBA7669. The sequence goes on from NZ_DLHL01000053.1 coordinate 95,549, forward strand.
GTGCTGGCCATGCTCATCAACGAGGCGGTGGACGCGGTGCATGTGGGTGTGTGCAGCGTGGCCGATGTGGAGCTGGCCATGACCACGGGCGTCAACTATCCCAAGGGTCTCTTGGCCTGGGGCGACGAAATTGGCGCGGCCACGGTGCTCGCACGTTTGCAGTCGCTGCAGTTCGAGACGGGTGATGATCGCTACCGGCCCAGTGTGCGGTTGCGCCGGGCCGTGCAGGCGGGTGTGTCGCTGACGGATACGCGTCGGCTGTGAGCGGGTCGCCGACACACACGCCGGCTGAAGTCGTGGCGCATCTCATGCGCCGCGATGCGTTTTCGCAGTTGCTGGGCATGGAAGTGCTGGAGGCAAGCGAAGGCCGCGCCGTGCTGCGCATGGCGGTGCGCGAGGACATGGTGAACGGCTTTGGCACGCTGCACGGCGGCGCGTTGTTTTCGTTGGCCGATTCGGCCTTTGCCTTTGCCACCAACGGCGGCGGCACGCTGAGTGTGGCCATCGACATGCACCTCGGCATTCCCGTGGCCTCGTATCCGGGCGATGTGCTGGTGGCCGTGGCCGTGGAGCAGAGTCAGAGCAACCGCCTGGCCTTTGTCGACGTGACCGTGCGCAACCAGCGCGAGCAGATCGTGGGACATTTCCGCGGCACGGTGTATCGCACCACCAGGCAGCACGAACTGGCCTGAGCGCGTGCTAATGCGCCGGCCTGTTTCACACAGCAATCGACTGGCAAACCACCCCCACACGGGATGACGGCAAGATGACGGCGATGGGACGGACGGAGGCATGGATCGTGGACGGGGTGCGTACCCCGATCGGCAATCTTGGTGGGGCGCTGAGCGGTGTGCGCGCCGACGACCTGGGGGCACATGTCATTGCCGCGCTGGTGGCGCGTGTGCAGGAGGCCGCGCCGGGCTTTGATGTGTCGGCCATTGCCGACGTGGTCATGGGCTGCGCCAATCAGGCCGGCGAAGACAATCGCAACGTGGCGCGCATGGCGGGCCTGTTGGCCGGACTGCCGGTGTCGGTGCCGGGCGAAACCATCAACCGACTCTGTGCTTCAGGCCTCAACGCGGTGGCTTCGGCAGCGCGTGGCATCAAGGCGAGCGAGGGTGAGTTGTACGTGGCTGGCGGCGTGGAGAGCATGACACGTGCGCCGTTTGTCATGTCCAAGGGCAGCACACCCTTTGCGCGCGATGTGCAGCTCTTTGATACCAGTCTGGGTTGGCGCTTCGTGAACCCGCGCATGAAGGCCATGCACGGCACCGACAGCATGGGCGAGACGGCGGAGAACGTGGCGGCGCAGTATGGGGTGAGCCGCGCCGATCAGGACGCCTTTGCCGTGCGCTCGCAGCAGAAGGCCGCCGCCGCGCGCAGCAGCGGACGCTTTGCGCGCGAGATCGTGCCGGTAAGTGTGCCGCAGCGCAAGGGCGATCCGCTGGTGGTGGCGCAGGACGAATTTTTGCGGCCCGATACCACGGTGGACACGCTGGCCAAGCTCAAGCCGGCGTTTCGCACCGACGGGCAGGGCAGCGTGACCGCCGGCAACTCGAGCGGCCTCAACGACGGCGCGGCGGCCTTGCTGCTGGCGTCGGATGCGGCGCTGTCGCGCTTCGGTCTCAAGCCCCTGGCGCGTGTGGTGGCCAGCGCGGCCGCCGGCGTGGAGCCGCGCATCATGGGCATGGGCCCGGTGCCGTCCACACGCCTGGTGCTGGAGCGCGCGGGCCTCACGCTGGAGCAGATGGACGTGATCGAGCTCAACGAGGCCTTTGCCGCACAGTCGCTGGCCTGCCTGCGTGAACTGGGGCTGGCCGACGACGACGCCCGCGTGAACCCCAACGGCGGCGCCATTGCGCTGGGCCACCCGCTGGGTATGAGTGGCGCGCGTCTGGCGCTGACCGCTGCGCGTGAACTCGAGGCCCGTGGCGGCCGCTACGCGCTCTGCACCATGTGCATTGGTGTGGGGCAGGGCTACGCGATGATTCTCGAGCGCGCCGGAGTCTGAGTGGTACGCGCATGATTTACGAGTTCGACGGGTTCATTCCGGTGGTGCACGAGTCGGCCTTCGTGCATCCGCAGGCCGCGGTCACGGGCAACGTGATCATCGGCCGCGATGTGTACGTGGGTCCGGGTGCGGCCATTCGTGGCGACTGGGGCGGCATTGTCATCGAGGACGGCTGCAATGTGCAGGAGAACTGCACGTTGCACATGTTCCCCGGCGTGACCATGACGCTCGAAGCCGGCGCGCACATTGGTCACGGGGCCATTGTGCACGGCGCGCGCATTGGCGCCAACACGCTGGTGGGCATGAATGCCGTCATCATGGACAACGCGGTGGTGGGCTCGGGCTGCATTGTCGGCGCGCTGTGTTTTGTGCCGGCCGACATGATCATCCCGGACCGCAAGGTGGTGGTGGGCAACCCCGCCAAGATCGTGAAGGACGTGAGCGACGAGATGCTGGCCTGGAAGACCGACGGCACCGCGCTCTATCAGCAATTGCCGGCCGCCATGCGCGCGGGCTGGCGTCCCGTGGAACCATTGCGTGAACTGCCAGCCAACCGGCCCATGCAAAGCAGCATCCTGAAGACCTGGAACGAGACCCGCAAGGAGAAAGGCTGATGTCGACGCAGATGTACAAGTTGCAGAACTTCGCCGCCGGCGAGTGGGTGACCGGCACCGGTGCCATGACGTCGCTCGTCGATGCCGTGACCGGCGAAGTCATTGGCGAAACGTCTTCGGGTGGACTCGACTTCCAGGCCATGCTGGACTACGCGCGCCGCGTGGGTGGACCGGCGCTGCGCCGCTACACCTTCCATGAGCGCGCGCTGATGCTCAAGCGTATTGCCATCGCGCTCATGGCACGCAAGGAAGAGTTCTATCCGCTGTCGTACCACACGGGCGCCACGCGCACCGATTCGTGGGTGGACATCGAGGGCGGCATCGGCACCTTCTTTGCCTACGCCAGCCGTGGCCGCCGCGAGTTCACCAACGAGCGCTTCCACGTGGAGGGCCCCACCGAGCCGCTGTCCAAGAACGGCACCTTCGTGGGCCGGCACATTCTGGTGCCCATGGAAGGAGTGGCGGTGCACATCAATGCCTTCAACTTCCCGGTGTGGGGCATGCTCGAAAAGCTGGCTCCCGCGCTGCTGGCCGGTGTGCCTTGCGTGGTGAAGCCCAGCACCACGGGCAGTCACCTCACGCATGCGGTGTTCAAGGCCATTCTCGACACCAACGAACTGCCGGCCGGCGCGCTGCAGCTCATCTGCGGTGAAGCGCGCACCCTGCTGGACCATGTCACCGAGCAGGACGTGGTGGCCTTCACCGGCTCGGCGGCCACGGGTCAGAAGCTCAAGAGCCACGCGTCGGTCATGCGGCACTCCGTGCGCTTCAACATGGAAGCCGACTCGCTCAACTGCTGCATGCTGGGCCCCGACGCCGTGCCGGGCACCGAGGAGTTCGACTTGTTCGTCAAGGAAGTCGTGCGCGAGATGACCACCAAGGCCGGCCAGAAGTGCACGGCCATTCGCCGCACCATCGTGCCGGCCGGTCTCGAGGAGGCGGTCATTCAGGCCATCTCCAAGCGCCTTGGCACCACCACCATTGGCAACCCCACCACCGAAGGCGTGCGCATGGGGCCCCTGGCTTCGCGTGGACAGGTGACGTCGGTGAGTGAGAGTGCGGCGGCCATTCGTGCGGCCGCCGAGCGGGTGTATGGTGGCGGTGACTTTGCCGTGGTGGGTGCCGACCGCGAGAAGGGCGCGTTTTATGCGCCGGAGCTTTTGTACTGCGCCGACCCGTTGTCGCGTCTCGAGCCGCACGACATTGAAGCCTTTGGTCCGGTCAACACCATCATGCCGTATCGCGACCTGGGTGAGGCCGTGCAGTTGGCGCGCATGGGCAAGGGCTCGCTGGTGGGCTCACTGGTCACGCACGACCCCAAGGTGGCGCAGGAAGTCATTCTCGGTACGGCCTGCTGGCACGGCCGCATGCTGGTGCTCGATCGCACGAGCGCCAAGGAAAGCACGGGCCACGGCTCGCCGCTGCCCAACCTGGTGCATGGTGGACCGGGTCGCGCCGGTGGTGGCGAGGAAATGGGCGGCGCGCGTGGTGTCACGCACTATCTGCAGCGTGTGGCCCTGCAGGGCAGCCCCAGCATGCTCACGGCCATTACGCGTGAGTGGACCAAGGGCGCCGAGGAGCACAAGGACGAGGTGCATCCCTTCCGCAAGACCTTCGACGAGCTGCAGGTGGGTGACACCATCATCACCAAGTCGCGCGAGATCACGCTGAAAGATGTGGAGGCCTTTGCCGCCTTGAGTGGTGACAAGTTCTACGCCCACATGAACGACGAGGAGGCGCGGTCGAACGGCGTGTTCGAGGGACGCGTGGCGCACGGCTATTTCATTGTGTCGGCGGCGGCGGGGTTGTTCGTGGACCCGGCGCTGGGCCCGGTGCTGGCCAACTACGGTCTCGAGAAACTGCGGTTCACCAAGCCCGTATATCCGGGGGACAGCATCCATGTGCGTCTCACCGTGAAGCAGAAGACGGCCAAGGACACGCCCGAGGGCACCATTCCGCAGGGGGTCGTGGAGTGGGACGTGGAAGTGTTCAACCAGCACAACGAGCCGGTGGCGGTGTACAGCATCCTCACCCTTGTGGCTCGGCAACGTGCGGCCGCGCAGGCCGCCTGATCTTTCTCCATGACCACCACCACTGCCACCCGCAAGATCGATCGTTCCATCGTTGAGGGGCCCATCGGTCCTGCGGTGTGGAAGGTGGCCTGGCCCACAGTGCTGCAGAACGTCATCGGGGGCTTGCAGGGCATGATCGACCACGCGCTGGTGGGGCATTTCGTGGGCTATGCCGCGAATGCCGCCATCGGTGTGGGCTTCCAGATCTTCCTGGTGGTCATGGTGTTCATCTCCTCGCTGTTCAGCGGCATGGGCGTGCTGGTGTCACGCTTTGCCGGTGCGGGCGACGAGGCGGGCATGAACCGCGCGGCCTCGCAGGCCTTTCTGCTGGCGCTGGTGCTGTCGGTGGGGGTGCTGGCGCCGGTGGGCTACTTTGCCGCGCCCTGGCTGTTGAGCCTCGTGAACGCGGCGCCCAACGTGGAAGCCGAGGCGCTGCCGTTTCTGCGCATCATGTTCGTGTTCGGCTTTGGCATGATGATGTTCTTCATGCTGGGCGGGGCGCTGCGTTCGGCGGGTGATGCCAAGACCCCCATGCGTCTGGGCATTGGCCTCACCATTGGCAACATCACGTTCAACGTGCTGCTCATTCGTGGTTACGGCCCGTTCCCCGAGATGGGTACGGCCGGTGCGGCGGCGGGCATGATGATATCGAGCGGCCTGGTGGCGCTGTATGCCATTCGCATGCTGTTCAGCGGCAAGTGGGTGATTGATTTCCGCGGCATGTCGTGGAAGCCCGACTGGGAAATCATTCGTGCGCTGTTCCGCTTTGGATTGCCCACGGGTTTGCAGGGCATTGCCATGAACGTGGCGGGTGTGATGCTGCTGCGTTTCATTGGCAGTACGGCGCAGAGCGCCGAGGCCCAGGCCGCGTATGCCGTGGGTTACACCGAGTTGTTTTCGCTGGTGACCTGGACCAGTGTGGGCCTCATGGGTGCGGCGGCCACGGTGGCGGGGCAGAACCTGGGCGCGGGCTATCCTGAGCGCAGCCGCTTGGCGGTGCGGCATGCCGCGCGCATTGGGTTGGGAATTGCCATCACGGTGGGTGTGCTGTTCGTGGCGGTGCCGGCGCAGTTGCTCGGACTGTTCGGTATGGACGACCCGAACGTGGTGCGCATTGGCCGCACGCTGCTGGCGTATTTGAGCGTGTCGGGTTTGTTCATCACCGTGGCCCTGACGTTTACGGGTGGTTTGCAGGGCACGGGTGATACGCGGAGTCCGCTGTTCATCACCCTGGCGTCGCAGTTCGCGCTGCCCATCGGGTATCTGACATTTGTGCAGAGCATGCGGCCGCTGCAGCCGACGGACATCTGGCTGGCGATTGTGATGGGGCACGCGACGCGGTGTGCGTTGAGCGTGTGGCGGTTCGAGCAGGGGAAGTGGCGGGGGATTCAGTTGGGGTTGCGGGGGGCGTAGGGGCGGTTCGGTTCGCGCCCCGGCCTGGTGGCGCGAATGGCTGAGTTCGGTAAGATGATTTGGAGTCGCTGGACGCGAGAGCCGGTGCTTGTTGTGGGTGGGGTGGGCGCTGCTCTCTCTCGGACAGCTCCCGTTAGACTGCGATAACCGCAGTCTAACGCGGGCTGGCGGATGCGGTGTTTCGGGCCGTAAGTTGGCGGAAGTCAACGGGATTGCGCTTAGCCTGCTCGTGAAACTAGAGGTTGTTATGCTGCAGAATCGAGCGGTCGAAGCGCCGTGGCGCAGCAGTTTGGCGCAGTCCATTTAGCGTTACGCGGCAAAGGAGACCTTTGATGACAAGAACCGCCTACGTCGCGCTGTCCGTTCTCAGCCTGTGGACTCCATTGTTGGTTGGTGCTCAAGGCGAATTCTCAGAACGTGCTACGGGCTTCGGAACTCGAATCTCTCTCCCCGCCACTTGGCAGTTGGCATCCGACGCAGATCTGACTTCAAACCGTGAGGCCGCTCTGGCGCGAATGCGACGCGGCTCAACGCGAGATCTGAGGGAAATGGCAGCAAGCAACGAGAACACACCGCTGTTTCGTGCGAAGGATCCCACGGTGCCAGCCAATTCTGCGAACATGAACGTCACCGTCTCCCCCCAGATGACTTCGTCGACATTCGCAGAGATGAACTCTAAGGAGCTCGGCCAATTAATTGGCGAACTGTGCCAAACGCTTAGCCGGCAGGCGCGGGACATGGGTGGCACAGCTGAGTGTGTTCGACACGAACTCGTTACGCTTGAGAATCGCAAAGTGGTTGTCATCCAGCAGACAACTGTTGTTGCGCGTGCTGGGCTCGACAATCAGCGCACAGTAGTGCTGGTGCCTGCGCCAGGCCTCCTGTTCACGCTGAGCATTTCGCTGCGCCGGAAGGGCTTTGATCCAGCCATTCCTCGCGCAATCACAACGTCGCTCAAGTTGCCGGCCGATTTGAAGTGAACGGCGCGATCTCTGGGTGCCGCATAACGTTGCTGCTGCCGACAGGGCGTACAATGAGCGTGGCTGGCTCACTGCGTTCGCCGGCCGCATTGTTACTGGGCCCTGCGGCAGAGCTTTGCGTTGGGCAGCCCGCTCTCGTACCCCGTTCTGATCCTCTATGAAAGCGATCGCGTTCTTCAACAATAAGGGAGGCGTCGGCAAGACGACCCTCCTCTACCATGTCGCCCACGTCCTCGCCGAGGACGGGCACTCCGTGCTAATGGTCGACGCAGACAGCCAGTGCAACCTCACGGCTTACACGTTGTCTGAGAAGCAGATCGAAAAGGCTTGGGAAGACACAGGCAATAGCATCTGGCGGGCGATCGAACCGGTCGCCCGCACCATTGGAGATATTCGCAACCGGGCGCCGACGGCCGTCCGCACCAACCTCAGCATCCTTCCAGGCGACCTGCTGCTCTCGGAGTTCGAGGATCTTCTCGGCGAAACGTGGAACAGCGCGAAGGGCGGAAGCGAGGCGGCGCTCCGAGCCCAATCCGCACTTCATCGCGCGGTCATCGCAACGGCCGAGAAGGCCAAGGCGACGATAGTCCTGATCGACCTTGGTCCCAACCTCGGTGCGCTCAACCGAGCTATGTTGAGCGGAAGCGACTACTTCGTGGTTCCGGTCGCCCCTGACCTCTTTTCTATCCGGGGCACGGAGAATCTCGGGAGCAAGCTGGTGAAGTGGCGAAGGGAGTGGGATCAAGCGAACGCCGCTTGGACGGGGTCGGGCCTCGATCTACCGGATGGCAAGGCCAAGTTCGCCGGCTTCGTCACTCAGCAGCACAACCTTAGGAATACCTCCTCGGGTATGACGCAGGGGTGGCAGCTGTTCGGATCACGAATCGAGGGAGCAGTTCAGGAAAACATCGTCGATCCGCTTACGCCGCTCCACCAAGTCGTCTCCCACACCAGTCCCGGTTTCGAACTCTGCAAGATCCCCAACCTGCACAGCCTAATTCCGTATTCGCTGGAGGCACGCAAGCCAGTTTTCCTCTGTACCTCGGCTGACGGCCTGAAAGGGGCGCACATCGAAAAGGCCCGCGACAGTCGCACGCAATTCGAACCACTCGCCGCCACCTTGGCCGGCCTCTGAATCGCCACGGATGGCGCGTTACGCGGCCGCGGCTGGCCAACGTTGCTTGCTACTTACGAGCGGGCTTTGGTTGCGCTGGGCGCGCCCGCGCTTCTATTTGATCCGCTCGTAGGAGAAGCTCGGCGTTAGGTGTCACAATACCGAAAGCAATCAACCGTAAAGGCTACAGCGATGACCGCGCGCAAATCTGGACGGAAGAAGGTCTCAAGAACCTCTCCACGGGGCGCCCAAGGTGCCGCAACGAAGATCAAGCGGCCCTACCCGCGAGTGCCGCTAAAGAAGGCCCTTGAGGTGGTCGCCGCGATCAAGGATAAGAACGGTGGCAATCCACTCGAGCCAGCTTTGGTGGCAGAGTACTGCAATCTCTCTGCGACAAACAACGACTTCGTTTACCTGCTCTCTGCCGCAAGTCAGTTCGGCTTGACGACGGGGACGATTCGATCACAGGCAATAGCGCTTACTGATTTCGGTCGGCAACTCGCCTATGCAGGCTCGCCCACAGAGGAAGAAGCTCTCAAGAAGCAGGCGTTCCTGAACGTCGATCTTTTTCGAAGAGTTCTAGAGCACTATCGCGGTAGCCAGCTACCCGAACTCAAGTACCTCGGAAATACTCTCACCAAGCAGTTCGACCTGCCAGAACCTCTGCACGATGAGTTCTCACGGGTGTTTCGCGAGAATGCAGAGCACCTCGGACTGTCCACATACGACGGACAATCCGATAGCGGCGGGTCAGGGAACGGCGATCAAGCCTCGCACACAGCTACCGTGGTCATCGGGCAACCCAAGAAGCGCACCGGTAAAGTGTGCTTCGTGATCATGCCATTTAGTGAGCGAAGCGGACGATACCCAGCGGGCTTCTTTCTGGAGGTGCTTAACAGCCTCATCATTCCGGCCGCAACGGAGGCGGGATTCGAGGTGCGCACGGCAAATCGCCAAGGAACCGAAATTATTCACGCCACGATTGTCAACGAGGTTCTTGGAGCGGACTTGGCGATCTGCGATCTCACGGAGCACAACCCTAACGTACTTTTCGAACTAGGGATGCGTCTTGCGCATGAGTTGCCTGTCGCATTGATCCACGCTGAGGGCACGGACCGAGTGTTCGATGTGGACAATGTGCTGCGAGTGCTGGCGTACAGCCCCAACCTCTGGCGTACGACGATCGAGTCAGACGTACCTGCGCTCAAGGCGCACGTGGAGGCCACTTGGGAAAATCGAGAGAAGAACGAGACATACCTCGGCGTACTGAAGAAGCTCCGGACCGCGAAGTGACACCTAACGATGCCTGCTGCAGTCGGACGCCTTTTCGGAAGCTCGCCGCGCGCGCATCGAGTTGGAGCGCCCGCTGCAGAAGCCGGCGTTAGGCGTCGCTAGCGTTCCCCAAAGGCTGCCCATGCGTGACCCTAGATTTTCGGCTTTCTTTCGGCTAGAATTAGAAGTCCTCTTTGGGAGATCCCGATGAACATGGTGCAGCGCAAAGCTCCTGTCTTCCCGATGTGCAAAGTCGCGGAGTACTCGGTTTCTGCGAGCTCCACTCGGCGGCGGTCATTGGTTCGAGCACAGATAAAGCAGGTATTGGATGACTCTGAAAAGCGCCGCTGGTGGTATGTCGAGGCGAAGACGGAGATCCGGAAGTATTTGCGGCTGCCACTGAGTACTCGCCGCGATCTAACCGCAGGCGCGAATCGACTCCGAGATTCGGCGGCTTCCGAAGCGAAGAAGTCCAAGCAGGACTCCCTGCTGGGTTCCGCCCGCGCGATTGAAGCTTTCGCACCGATCGCGGATTCAGTTCGGTCGGACAAGGTCATCGCTTCGGCGGGACAGCGTGAGGGTGCGCGAATTCAGCGCGGCAATGTCCAGATCGTTGTAGCTCCCGACCTCCTGCTCCTTGAGCGTGGTACCGAGAGAGTCGTCGGTGCGATCAAGCTACACGCCTCACAAGAGTTCAAGCTTAGCGGCGAGGCGTTACTGAACGCGTCGTCGATTCTCTACACGTATCTCGGCGAGCACGGGGATCACCCCGTCAAAGCACACTGCAAAGTTGTGGACTTGTTTGCTCCTGCGTGCGAGGCTGCACCGGCCAGCCTCAAACGTCGCATGCAGGCAGTTGAAGCGGCTTGCCAGGAAATTGAAGGCTGGTGGGATGCGATGTACGACGAAATCCGATTGGAGATGGAAGCCAAACACCGTAGAGCAGAGTAGCGCACTCGGTGTCCGCAGTGAACCGTGACGCCTGACCTTGCGTTGCCCCTGATAGGGCCATTGAGGATTGCTCCCTGTTCGCTGCGCTCACTGGTCGCGTTCTGTTGAAGGGCCCTGCAAGAGAACGTGAGCGTTAAACAATTGGCCTTCAACGTCTATGTCCTTTATCCCCGAAGTACGCCTCGCGGTCAATCAGTACGTCGACGCGCATCTGCCTTCCGCCGCTTGGTACTCTCGGTACTTCGATTTTGTGGCAGACGCCGAGTTGGCTGATCGCCTGTCTGAGGAGTTTAGGGCGGCGCGGTCAGTATATAAGTTGCTGCGCGGCCTCGACCCCACTGATTGGTTACAGCGCGCCCAAGTGCGAATGCAGGTACTGCAGTACGCATCCATATATGAGGCGGTGATCCATCATCTTCTCTTCGATCGCTTCAGTGACGAATCAAGTGTACGCGAGCTTGTGGAGTTCAAAGTCCTCAAACGTATCTCGATTCCAACCGCTAAGTTGGAGATGCTAAGAACTGCGCTGAGCCACAACGGACAGGAGATAATTCCAACGTATCAAGGAATCGGTCGGAATGACGAGACTAAGGTTCGCTTCGATGCTAAGGTCGATTGCGCTGTAAGGCTTGGCCTTCTTGACGTAGGGCTTGCAGCGGAGATCGCCCAGATCTACGAAGCGCGGAATGCCGTCCACATTCACGCCGAACTTCGCAAAGGTCTTCAGTACGAGATTGAGCTTGCGCGGATGGCCTATCGACGAATGGAGCCCTTCCGTGACCAGCTGGTAGCTTCACTCCGTCTTCGCGGTAAGCTTCCTGAAGGTGGGGGGCAGCCAATGACATTCAGCGAGCGGGACGTCTAAAGATCGATGAAGCTGACAAAGGCGCCCAGCGATAATGCCTTTAGTGTACTTCAAACTTGCGCCTTCGCGGCTTAGTTTTGGCGTTCGCCAACGTCCCGGACTCCTGTCCTCACGCAAGTCAGCTAGCTGAACTTTCCCCCAACAGCGAGGCGAATCGTTGCGCTACGACCTGTTCATTTGTCATGCATCAGAGGACAAGTCCACCATCGCCCGAGCGCTCGCTGAGTCGCTCGTTGCTCAGGATCTTGCTGTGTGGTATGACGAGTATTCGCTTCTCATCGGAGATTCGATTCGTCAAGCAATCGATCGTGGGCTATCAGAGTCTCGATTCGGTGTGGTCATCCTTAGTCCGGCATTCTTCGCAAAGCGGTGGACTCAGTACGAGCTAGACGGGATTGTGAACAGGGAAATGATTGCTCCAACGAGCGTCCTGCTTCCGGTCTGGCACAACGTCACCGCTGACATTGTCGCAGCATACTCTCCTTCCTTAGCCGGACGGGTTGGGGCAGATACGTCGAATGGTGTTTCTGCGGTTGTCGATGAGATCTTGAAGGTTGTGAGGCCGCGAGCAAGTCCACTGGTCGTCGCTCGAGAGGAGTTGGTTCGCAGAGGTGTAACTCCCCCCACCATAGCGAATGAGTTCTGGCTCGACGTTGTCGAGGCCGCAAATCGAGTTCCCGCAACCGGAGCCGCTGTGCCAGACGAGTCGACATGGGGTCGATGGAGTTTCCCCCTGCCGGGCGTAGATGGCACACCTGAGCAGCGTGGTTTTCGACTAGCGTGGACAGCAATGCAACTTGCCTGGACCACAGACGCGGATCACACGCCAATAGAACTGTGCACCCGACCCGAGGAAATTTGGAGCTTCTTGAATCGGAATGCCGGGCTTCTGGAAGTGTGCAAGAAGTTCCCTGAGCTAGTCGCCGAGTACGCGCCGCAGGCCACGATTCGAAACTTTGGAGGCCCGCTCGAATCGCTCTTCGATGAGGCGGCTCGCATGTCACCGCACGATGCTGATTCTGCCGAGTTGTGGTGCCTCCGGTCGCCCACGTTTCTCGGGCTCTCTCCGAGCAGAGTCGCTTACGCTTATTTCAGCGGAGGCATCTTCGGGCCGGAGGTACGTTTGCACGAAGGTGCAGACTACCTCTTCTGGCTTCTCTCACAGTCGAGCAAATGGCTCCCTGAAAATATCCACCAAGTTCTACTTCTCGGCATGAGCCAGATTAAGCATGTGTGGCTGTGGCACGGGTGGGGTTCCGGTGACGGCGAAGCGTGGGAGCACCAAGGTGCTTTCGCGGAGCAGTTGTACGCGGCCGAGGAAAGCGCACGTACCAATTTCTCGTGGACCGAGAAGACGAGATCCGATGTTCGCGGACGAAGCCAGCGCGCGATCGAGCGCCTTGGTTTGGACTCGACGCCAGACGAACTTACCAATCGCTTCATAGATGCTGGAGTAGCGGCCATTTCTCTTCGCTTTTCGGCTGAACGAATGGCCTCTGGAAGAGCACGCCTTGTCGAATAGCTGGCTGCGTTACGCTGGCTGACTTCGCGCCCGACGTCCATCAGGAGACCTAACATATGACAGCACCGAGAGCCTTTCAGGCACGAGTCAATCCTCTAGCCTTCCCTGAGGTAGACGAGCCTTTCGCGAGCATCGTCAACCAGCCGGTGAGCGCGGAAGCAGTACTCCGCTTTGCAACCGGAATCGACGTGGTAAGCGACCTCGATAGCACGATCGCACGGTATCGTGAAATTAGCCCGGAGCCGATGCAACTTAGCTTCGCGCCACTCGATCGTCGCGTAGATCAGAAGTTGATTTCACCGCTTCGTGCGGCGAAGGCCGCGTACATGCTTGGAACACCGATGGCAACAGTAGCGCTCAGCGGAGCGGTTGCCGAGATGGTCGCCGTACTCATATGGGAAATGGCGGAAGTCACAGTGAATGGAGAATCAATCACAACCGATTTAGAGCTTGCGCTTTTCGGATATGCGTTTGAGAAGCTTGGTCAAGAGCGGCGCGTCTCGGTCCTTAAGGCCTACGGATTGATCCCACATGAGGCTGTGGACGACTTCACCCAGATACGACTGCTTCGGAAGAAGTATCTCCACTTGTGGTCTCAGGATTATGGCTCGCTGACCGTTGATGCGGTGTCATGCTATCACGCCGCAGTAAGGCTAGCCGTGCGTGCAATCGGTCAAATCGGCGATGGCGGCATGATTGCGCTCACGGGGGCAATGCTGCGCTACTTGGAACGGGCGGGTCACTTAGAAGACACCGACTTCCGAGATTCATTAGAACAACCAAGGCGAGAACCAGACTCTGACACCGCTGTCTGACGAATCACTGCTGCCGACAGGGCGTGTTCGGTACGCGGCTGGCTCACTCCGCTCGCTTGCCGCATAATTTTCAGGCCCTGCGTCAGAACTTCGCGTAAATCGGCAAACCTTGGAGGTCCGATGCAAGTCAGTCGAGTGCTCAGGGGAGTTGTCGGGACTGCCCTTACGTGGGGAGTGGCTTTCACCGTGCTCGCCGCTCCGGCGCTGCTCTGGATGTTCACCCACGTACCGGCAAACGAGAGCGCCCTCGGACAGGTCTGGCGTTGGTCTACGGAGTACTTCCCGATCGCGTTCCGCCAGGGCGCACTGCTCGGGGCTGGCTACGCGGGCGCCCTACTCCTGCTTGGCCGTCGACCGCGCTCGGTACACGACTTCTCGTACGTCACTGTTGGTATTATCGGGGGACTGGCCGCCGTCGCTACCACCGTCGTCGGCAAGCTCGCCGGCGTCGGGGTGATCACGGGCCCGCTGATCTTGCTCTTGGGAGTCACTACGTCCACGCTCTCACTGGCGATCGCCAGGCGCGCTCCTGAGGGCCGCGTCCTTCATTCGCCGGACGAGGGACGGCTACCGGCCGCTTAACGGGTCGTTGTGGCCGACGGGGCTGGGATCGTGGTGGCGACTGGCTCATTTCGTTCGGCTGTCGCATTGTTATGGGGCCCCGCGGCAGAGTATTGTGTTCCGAGGCCCACTACTCGAGAGAATCATGCGAATCCTTGATCACCCCTTGAGCACCCGGCGCTTCCTGCAGATTGGCTTGGTTGTCGCCGGCGCAGTCACTGGCGCGGTCTTCGGCCTTGTCCTAACCCGGCTCGGCAAGATCGCGACGGGCGCCCCGCCAACGACTATTGCGAACTATCTGTGGAATGCCGCCGTCTTTGGTGCCATCGCGGCGGTCGTGAGCCCGGTGTTCACGTGGTCGGAGCTCCGCCCGGTACCGCTCTGGCGTACGCTCGTTGAGCCGCTCGCCGCCGCAGTCGCTGGCGGCTGTGCCGCGGTGATCATCGGAGTGCCGGTGCTGATTCTTGTGTTGCCGCCGCTTGGCCTTGGGTTGGGCATCGCCAATCTCCGGCGCCGGTATCCGGACAACGTCAACGCCCAAGCGTTGGCAGCAGGTCCGGAAATGCCGCGTGTCGGGGAGTGGCCGACCGCACCGTTCCATGAAAAACGAATCTCTGCACAACGTATCGCTGCTGCCGACCGGACAACCATAAGATTTCGGCTGGCTCACTCCGTTCGCCTGTCGCAATATGGCCGGGCTCCGGGCCAGAGCTTGGCGTTGGACTAAACTCATACGTCAACCAGTCAACATGAATATCGTTCGCAGTATAAAAAATGTCCTCGGTGTCGTAGTGCTGGCTTCGACCGCGCAGTCGCTACTCGCGCAAAGCACGTTCGCGCCGGTTGCCGAAGCGGTCACCGTGCCGCGCGCACCGGGGCACCTCGAGGGCACCCTGCTCGTACCTCGCACGAGTACGCCGGTGCCTGTCGTATTGCTCATCGCCGGCTCCGGTGCGACGGACCGCGACGGGAACGGGCCGGGCTACGCGCCCGGGACACTCCGCCAACTTGCCGAATCACTTGCCGTGCGCAACGTCGCGACGCTGCGCTTCGACAAACGGTATCTTGGTGGGAGTCTGTCAGCGAGCGTGCCGGAGGTGCAGTTGACCTTCGAGCTGTTGGCCGAGGACGTGGCGGCGTGGGTCCACAGTCTTGCTGCCGACCGTCGCTTCACGCGCGTCATCGTGGCGGGGCACAGCGAGGGGGCCCTACTTGGACTTCTCGCCATGCGACAGTCGCCCGGCGCCGCCTACGTCTCGCTCGCCGGTTTCGCGCGTCCGGCCTACGAGGGACTGCATGACCAGTTGGCTGCGGCTTTGCCGGCGCCACTGCTTACCCAATCAGACCGCATTCTGGAGCGCCTGAAACGCGGTCAGCGCACCGATTCAGTACCGCCGGGGCTCGCGTCCGTATTCCGGCCGAGCGTGCAGCCGTACATGATCTCGTGGTTCAAATACTCGGGCCGAGAGGAGATCGCGCGTCTCACCAAGCCGTGCCTGATTGTTCAGGGTGATCGCGACCTCCAGGTTGCGCCGACCGAGGCAGACCTGTTGCTGGAAGCGAACCCGCGCTGCGCGGTTTTGCGGATAGCGGACATGAATCACGTACTCAAGGAGACGACGGCCGGTGATCCGTCAGGGCAGCTCCCGACGTACAGAGCGCCAGACCCACGGTTGGCGCCAAGACTTGTGGACGCGATCGCCGCATTCGCCAAGGCCGGGGCGCCATAGGTTGCTAGCCAATCCGAGTGGCGACGGGCGGTGGATCCTATCGGGAGTTGCGCGTCTGGCGTAGATTTCAGGGAAACAGGTCTCCCTCTATGTCACACAACGAACTCCTGGCGCGCATCACCATTCGTCCCGAGCAGTGTGGGGGCCGCCCCTGCATTCGCGGGATGCGCATGCGCGTGATCGACGTACTGGAACTTTTGGCGGCTGGCGAGTCGCAGGCGCAGATCCTGGAGGACTACCCGTACCTGGAGGCGGACGATATCGCAGCGTGTCTGTTGTACGCTGCACGTCGTCTGAATCACCCCAACGTCGCGGCATAGGGCGTGCCGGTAGAACCCGGTGCGAGCTCCGCAAAGGTCCAGGTTTGGGTGGATGCGCAGTTGCCTCCTGCGCTGGCCCGCTGGTTGAGCGACACGCATGGTGTCGCAGCGAGGCACGTCGAGGATGTGGAGCAGCTCTCGGCAGAGGATTCAGAGATCTTCGCGGCGGCGCGCGCCGTGGAAGCGAGCGTGGTTGTGACGAAGGACGAGGACTTTGTGCTCTTGGTGGAGCGATTCGGCCCTCCGCCTCAGATTGTCTGGGTCACCTGTGGGAACATCCGAAACGCAGAACTTCGCGACCTGGTACTCGGTGCGTGGCCACGCGTCGCGGAATTGCTAGCGAGCGGCGAGCCGTTGGTTGAGATAGGTCGTCGTGTCTAACGCGCGCTAGGCGGCCAACCTCGGAGGTCCGATGCAAGTCCGTCGAGTGCTCAGGGGAGTCACGACGTCCACCCTCTCACTCGCGATCGCCAGGCACGCTCCCGAGGGCCGCCTCCTCCAATCGTCGGACGAGCCGCGGCCACCGGCCGCTCAGTGGGTGATCGCTGCCGCCGGGCCGGCTACCGCTGTCGCATTGCCTTCAGATTTCGCGAAAGAGCTTTCCGTTCGACTGCTGGTATCTGTCAACCAGAACGAGAGGATGTGTTCATGAAGTGCCTCGCCTTGATTCTCGGACTTGTCTCGTGCGTGCCGTTCCAAGCCGGCGCCCAAGGCCGCGCGGACACCGCTCGTCGCATCGTCATTCCCCTCGAGCGTGCTGTCGATGATCAACCGACCGGGGCCCTCAGCGGACAAACCAACATCTTCTTCTCGCCAGTGTCCGAAGCGGCTGTCGATTCGGTGCTCATGGCCAAGGAATGGATGCGACCGGAGATCGCGGACGTCATTGATCAAGCTGGAGTGCAGAAAGTTCCGTGTTCTCCGCTACACCATTGAAGGTGATACCACACGTCGATACGTGCTCGACACGGCAGGCACACTGGATTTCACGAATGGCCTACCTCTCACGTTCGAACGTATCGGTGAGGTGATGGTCGCCAGGGCGTCAGTACGCGTTCGCGCTGCAAGTGGACAGGAAGTCACGGTGCCCATCCAGGTGATGTACGCTGGCAAGTACACATACGCACGCATTACGGAAATGCGGACTGGTTACGCCGAGATTGGCAATCGCAAATACGCGGTTCGGGTTCAGCCGCGAAGCCGAGGTCATCCGTTTTATGCCAACACCATTGGAACACGGTTTCTGATCGACCTCGACTCCGACGGGGTTTTCTCGACGGCTACATCCCGGCTGGTCAATGGACGACCCGTTGCCTCGGAAGAAGCTGAACCCGAGACTCCTTTCGCTTTGTCCGGCGTGTACTACGACATCGAGTCCATCGACCCGCTGGGCAGCATGCTGGTTCTTCGACCAACGACAAGCACCACGGCCGTCGCAGCAGGATTCAAGCCGCCGCAGTTTGTAGCGCTCGATCTGACTGGCCGTACGGTCACACTTTCGAATAGCCAGCAGAAGCCCATCCTGCTGGAGTTCTGGTCTACCGAATGCCCCTATTCGGAGGCGATTCGGGAGTCGCTCAACGCGCTCTATTCAAGCCGGAGCGAAGAGTTTGCGTGGATCGCCATGTCGCGAGAAACGAGTGGGGCGACAGTGGGAGAGTTCCTGCGAAGCAAGCCTCGGCTGGCTCAAGTGGTGTTGGCCGACACGGCGACGTGGAAACGATTCAATCCAAAGCCGATAACCCCGCTTTTTGTCTTGCTGGACTCGCAGGGAACGATCGCGTATGTCACATCGGGCGCTGACGCCTTGCCGGCGATCGTCGCAAAGTTGAATGAACTTCGCGTGGCCCGCCGGTAGCTCACTGCGGCATATCGCCATGCATCGTCACTCCAGTTTCTTCTCGCCAATGTCCCCTCTCGCCCGCGTTGCTCTTGCCGTCCTGCTGTGCTGCAGCGTGCCAGCCCGTCCGGCGCTCGCTCAAGCAACGCTGCCGCGCTCGGCCACTGGGCAGTTCCTGTCCGACTGGGTCGACGCGGTCAACGCTGGGGATAGCGCGACCTTTGAACGGCTCAGGCTGAGGGCGCCAGGTGTGCTGCTGCCGAAGCCAGCAACTGGCACGGCAGGCAGTGGACTTGTCCTTGAGCGCGTCCTCGCGAGTGACGAACGCCATGTTGAAGCCGTGCTCCGTGGTGGCGAGCCGGCGAGCCAGCGATTGGTGGTGCTCACCACCCCGAAGGGTGATGCGTCTCGCATCGCGAGTTTTGTGCTGGTGACCATCCCGTCGGGTCGGCCACTCGACGAGTTGCTGGTGTCACCCGAGCAAAAGCAGCGGGTGCTCGATGGCGCATCGCGCGCGCTGCGCGAGCATCATGTCTTGGCGGAAGTCGGCTCCATGGTCGCGGATACGATTCAGTCGCGCGCGGAGCGCGGAGCGTACCGGAGCAGCGCAGCCGGTCGCTACTTGGCCGAACTGCTGACCACGGAGCTCCGCGAAATCAGCAGCGACCGGCATCTGGGGGTGGACTCCAGCGTCCCGAAGCTCCCAGTGGACTTTGCTGCGCCGCCGTGAAGACAAGGATGCGACTGACAACAATGATTGCGCGGGGAGTCAGGTAGGGCCGTGGACATCTGGTCTGACGAAAGCGTGCAGGGGCGCATCGCAGATTCGGTGCCGGTGTTCGTCCTGACGTCTCGCCGCACCTTCTCGGCGGGCGAAGCGTTCGCGTATCAGCTGCAGATGCTGAAACGGGCAACCATTGTCGGTGAGGTCACTGGCGGAGGAGCGCGCCCTTCTCGTCCCCGTCGGCTCGACGATCACTTCGCCATCAACGTGCCCTATGCCCGAATGATCAATCCTGTCTCCGGTACCGACTGGGAGGGGGTTGGCGTGCAGCCGGATGTGCGGGTATCAGAGGGAGACGCGTTGGACACGGCACGTCGCCTGGCGGCGGCACGCCTCGCACAACGCCGCTAGGCCGCGCGTGAGGTCCTGGCTCAATGGCCTTACGTTGCTTTCGACAGGCTTTCACGGATTGCTCCGTGCCTGCGCTGCTGACCGGTAGGGCCTTGTTGCAGGCTCCGGCAAATGAGCGTATGCTTTTGGTGCGAAAGCCTCCCATTTCCTTGTGTTCTTGAGCCATCCCACATGCCTTCGTCTGCAGTGTTCCGTACCGTATGGGTCGCCAGTCTTGCATCGTTGACCTTTGTCGGCGCCGCCTATTCGCAGCCGATAAAGCCGTCGGTGGTGATCACGAGCGCAAGCGGCAACGTCGTCGAGGTGATTGGCCTGCGCCGCTGGACGGTGCAGATGATCCAGGATTCGCTCGATCGCTACTCTCCCGGTGATTCGATCACGAAGCACAACTGTGCCGTGGTCATGCGCTACAAGCTGGGCTTCGCTGACGCCTCCGCCATCACCCTTTCGGGATACAACACAGGCACGCGCATGGTACTCGTTGTGCGCGAGCCGCAGGACTCCGGGCTCGTGCAGTATCGGGATCTGCCGCTGGATTCGACGCCCGTGCATCCCCGCTGGGGAACGGCAGTGCAGCAGCTGCGCCGTGTGCCCATGACCCTGAACTGGATCGCGCGTCGGTGGCAGGGCGATTCTCTGTCGTATGTCGACGCCGCTGAGCGCAGGCAGACCGACTCGATCATTCAGGCCCTGCGCCCATTCGTTACCGAAGGCGATCGCGTGGAAGCGCTGCGCGTGCTGCAGACGGATCGCAATATGGCGTCACGTGCGGTCGCCGCTCTGCTCCTCATTCCGCACCTGCAGCGAGACGACAGCTGGCTCGCGCTGTTGGAGACCGCACGGGAGAGCGACGGCTGGGCCAAGGGCGCGGCGTTCTCCGTATTGCGCAGTCAGGAGTCACGCGCGAGTCCGGTGAACTGGACGCCAGTTGCGCCGACACTACGCATGCTGCTCAATGGCAGCGCCAACGCGTTTGAGTACGCGGCCATTCTCAACCGAACGGGAGTACAGCCATCCGACGCCCCCATGCTGCTCGCCGGGGGCGGTGAGATGCTGATCGCTTTCGCTACATCCCAGACCCCGATGTTGGCACAGGAGAGCCGGAGGCTGTAGATTACGCTTCGCGGAGAGGATTTGGGTGACGCCCCGGCAGCGTGGCAGGAGTGGGTGGCGACGCTGCGCCCCTGATTGGGCGGCAATAGCATGGGGCGGTTCACCGGGGTAAAGATTCTTCGCGTGATTGCTTGTACTCGCTCGTTCAGCGACGGAAGCTCGCACGGGCCGCAGTTCAAACTTGATGTCGGAGCGTTTGTGAGGTGCACGAAGGCTGTTGTACTGGTCCTTTCGCTACTTGCGGCCCCTGGATTGTTGGGCGCGCAGCGCGTGGAAGACGTGACCTTTTCAAGTCACGGCGTATCGCTTTCGGGCTCGATTGCCTGGCCGGTCGACAAGCCGGCTATTGCAGCGGTGGTCTTCATCCACGGATCCGGCCCGCAAACCCGCAATCTCGCTCTTGCCAAACGGTTCGCAGATCGTGGCATCGCGGCGTTGGTTTACGACAAACGTGGCGTCGGGAAGTCTGGTGGCATGTACGAAGGGAATCAGAGCGTCACGGGCATGAACATCGCCTTGCTCGCGGACGATGCCGCTGCGGCGCTGGATTTCCTTGCGGGTCAATCAGCACTCGGCGGTGCCCCAGTCGGCTTCTCTGGCATATCGCAGGCAGGCTGGATTGCCCCACTGGCGGCGACAAAATCCGGACATGCGCGGTTCTTGCTGCTCTGGAGCGCACCGGTCTGCAAGGTGAGCGAGGAGGACATCTACAGCAAATTCACGGGAGACACCGACGGTCCCGATCGTCCCCTGTATGCCACCGCTCTCGCTTCCCGCACTGAGGCGTATGTTTGGCCCGACTTCCTGGGCAGGGATACGGACCCAGCCGAAGATCTTGCCCAGCTGAAGATCCCCGGGTTCTGGATCTTTGGTGGACGCGACGGGAGCATTCCGGTGGATCTGTCGGTGAAAAGGTTGGGCGAGCTCCGCGCAGCCGGACATCGCTTTGAACACACGGTGTTTCCCGAGCAGGGGCATAACAACATGACTGCTACATTCGATGCGGCGGTCGAGTGGCTCAGCAAGGTGGCAACGGTACGCGGATCGCAACCGCACAGCGCGAAGGCGAAGCGATGACCAACGATACTCAGGGCTCATCCTCTTCCTGGAGATGGCGGCGGCTCTTCATCTTGTGGACGCGGACATACGGCTGCTGATGGCTGGCCGCTGGCGGGGAGTGTAACTTTCGAGTTGGCAATCACGTGCGAGGTGTCCGATGGGCCAAACCGGTGAGCTGATGGAGCGCATTACCGTCAACCCCGACCAGTGCGGGGGGCGTCCGTGCGTACGTGGCATGCGCATCCGCGTCAGCGACGTGCTCGAACTTCTGGCCGCCGGCCTGAGCGCTGGTGAGGTAGTCGAGGAACTGCCGGACCTCGAGCTGGCCGACGTTGCAGCCTGCCTTCGCTTTGCCAGCCGGCGCTTGGCGCACCCGACGTTGGCCGCGTAGGCGTCGCGGGGAAGGGACCCATGCCCGTCTGGGCGGTCCAAAGTGCGCCCGGCGCCCTGAACAACATTCTCTAGCGGGCAGGGATGAATTCATGAAGCCATTGACCGTGCAGTCATCGAGCGCGCTTCTGCTGTTTACGCTTTTGCACGCGTGCACCGGCACCACCGAGCGTTCTCCGGTCGGCGTAACCACCCGCGACAGCACTGGCGTCTCCATCGTGGAGCACTCCGCTGCGCACATGGCGAGCCTTCCTGAGTGGACGCTCGATACCATACCGCTGCAGGAACTGCGGGGCGATCAAACCGACGCGCAGTTTGCGCGCGTGCTGGACGCGGAGCAGCGCTCAGACGGCGGCTTCTACGTGGCCGACCAGCAGCACCGGGATATCCGAGCGTATTCGGCGAACGGGGCGTTCGAGCGGGTGGTAAGCCGAGCGGGCCGCGGTCCCGGTGAGGTGGGGTACGTGAGTCGGCTGCAGCTGCTGGTCGGAGACTCACTGGCGTTCGTCGATGCCAACAATCGGCGCGTGTCGGTCTTCGGGCCAGATGGGCAGTTCGCGCGCCAGGTCACGTTCCCTCGCTTCGAAGATGGTTCGTCCGTACGCATCACCATGCAATTGACGGACGGGCGCTTGCTCGGTTCCCTGCGCCTGCCTTTCAAGGAGGCAGCGGAGAATCGCGATTCGGTGTATCGGACGCCGTTTGCTGTGGTGGCGTACCGTGTTCGGCTTTCGAACCCTGCGGACACCGCCGCGCCGCTGGTGGATGTCGATACCATCGCGGTGGTGCCGGATGGCGAGAACTATCGCGCCAACACCACGATGGACGGAGAGACCTGGGCCGATGAGTATCCCCTTCGCTTCGGCCGCGGTACCGCCATGGCATCCGATGGGCGCCGGGTGTTTCTGGCCACCAACGAGACGGCGGAGATCGTGGAGTACGGGCCTCAGGGCATGGTGCGTCGCATTCGGAGCGCACGCACGCCACGTGCTGTCACGGCCGAGGACCGAAATCGCCTGCAGACCGACGTGCTGAATGAGGTGGAGAAGAGCGGGCGTCCTGCGGCGGCCAAGGTCGACGCCAAGCGTATGATCGAGGGCTGGCGGTATGCGGCCGTGCATGCTTTCATCGATCGGCTGCTGGTGGGCACCGACGGCAGCATCTGGGCAGAAGACCCGTGGGTGCTTGAAGATGACCCGCGCCAATACATCGTGTACGACAGCACTGGCGTGGCGCTCGCGCGGGTGGTGACGCCTGCGCGCGTGCGGGTGCTCCGCGTGAGCACGACTGAGGTGCTGGGGGTGTGGAAGTACGAGGACGATGTCCCGCACATCCGGCGCTGGCGCATTGATCGCCAGTCGCGCTCTGAGTAATGCGAACGCTCCAGGCCGTTCGGTCTCAGCAGATTTCGTTGTCCAACCCCAATTCAACGCGAAGGTCATTCAGGTCAGTCGCTGCCGTACCACCTTGTCGCCCACGAGTGAGTGCTGCCGCCAGTCGAGCGGCATTGGCCGGTGAACGCACCAGGTAAACGGTCTCCAGAAGATCGGACAATTCCGAGGCTGGCATAAGAACCATGTCCTCGTGGCCGCGCCGAGAGATCACCGCCATCTCGCGGGTTTCTTCCACGTCTTCTCAAATCTGCGCCAAGTGGTCGCGGGCGTGGCTGAAGCTCACGTGAACTGACACGGTGTCACTCCCGATTGCAGTGAGGCTGTGCATGAGAGCTTCACGGATGTTTGCGACCGGTCAATAGCAACAGTGACTCGCGGTAGCGTCCCCACAGCCATGGCCGGCTTGCCACGGACGGACTGGGCCATGGCCATGGCGGCGACGTTGCGCGCAAGGCCAACCCCAGAATGTGTCATGTCAGAACGTCTGCTGCACGCGGGCCATCAGCGCATGCTCCCGCACACTGCGCAAATCACCGGAGGCGGTGATGTCATAACCCAGCGACAAGCGCGTGAGTGCGCCCGGTGTCCAACCAAGTGCCACACCGCCGCTGGCTGCACGGCGTGCGGAGCGCGAGCTGATGAGCGCACCTGCACGCTGTCCCCACGAGCCAATGGTGCCCGCGCGCAGACCGAGCTCCACCGCGCCGCGCCGCGATGATGGCACGATTTCCTGCGACGGCATGAGACGTCCGTTCCACACCCAGGTGCCACGCAACACGGCAGCGCCGGTGGTCACGGTGCCGCCTACGCTGCCAATGGTGCCCCGCTGCGAAAGCCAGGCGCCCTCGGCGGCCAGCATCCATTGTGCGCTGCCCAGTGCGCCGCCCGCCGAGGCGCGCCGGCGGCTGCCACTGGCCACGACTGTCCCGGCCTCCGTGCCGTCGTTGCGGAAGGCCGTCAGCGGCTGCTGGCCCACGGTGAGAATGCGGATCATGGCCGGCGCGTCGTCCGAGCCGCGCTCGCGTCCATCAAGGAGTGATACCTGCAGGTCGGCGTAGCGCTCGTCGCGGCGCCATGCCCATGCACTCCGCAGCAGCAAGTCATGTCCCGATCCAACCGTGGCGCCAACGTCGCCGTCGGTGTCGAGCACGGTTGCATCGGTGCCAATGGGTGTGCGGAAACCACCGGCTGCCAGCGTCCAGATTCCGCGGCGCCAGGTCAGTTGCGCACCCAGTGAGCGACTCGGCACCAGTGAGTTGATGATCGAGCGCTCGGGGAAGAGCAGGGTACTGGACGACTGCGAGCGCTCGAGTCCAAACGATGGACGGAATCGGCCAGCCCGAAACTGCCGCGATGATTGATCGTGCGACACAAACGCGTCCTGTACCTGCACGCGTCCCTGCCCAAAATCAGGCTGCAGTCGCAGGCCCCAGCCTGATGGCAACTGTGCGTCCACCAGCAGGCGGGCGCGGCGCAGCAGAATGCCGTCAGGAAGATTCTGCGTGGCCCCACTCAGCCAGCGGCCGTCCACCTGGAGATATCCGCTCAGGTGAACCAGCACTTCCTGCGATGTGGCAAGACGAACCGGCCGCCCCCCAGCCGTGGCGGGGGGTTCGTCCTGTGCGGTGAGGCGCAGTGGCAGGACCAGAGTGGCCGCCAGTCCAATCAGTCGCCGGCTCAGATGCTCCCGGAGTTTCATGACCCAAATTAATGCGCTACGACCCTACTTCACCGGCTTGCCGCAACCCGCTTGCCCGAGAAGTACAGCTCGTCGCTTGCGCCACGCGCTTCTACGCTTGCCTCGCCGCCCTTCACCGTGAACGTGATCATGAAGTCGGGACGCAGGACTTCGTACACTTCGCCGCCCGCGTACACCTCGGCGCTCATGAACAGGCCCACGGTGAACAGGTCAGGCGCCACCTTCATGAGCGCGAAGGTCTGCAGGTAGGTGTCATTGGGGTCGAAGGTGCCCTTGAGCCCGCCGCGCTCGTGGGTGACGATGAGCTTGCCGTCTTCCTTGCCGGTCTTCGGGTTGGTCAGCACATAGCTGCCCAGATATGCGCGTGCCTCGGCCTCAGGCAGGAGATCGGTGAGCGTCGGCGTGACGGTGAACGGAACGGTCACCCGCGTGCGCTCCCACTGCATGGCCATCGTGCCACCGCGCGCCGAGATACTGGGGAAGGTCCAGGTGAGCGCGTCTTCCACCGTGGGTGCCTGCAAGGTGGCCGACACCGGGACCCGGATCATGCTGTCGTTGGGCTTGGGATGGTCGGTGTGAAACTGCTTCCACTTCGGGTCGAGCAGCATCGTCCACGACGTGTCCTGCGACACCACCATCCAGATGCTGTACTTGCCCTTGGGGACCTTGGTGCCGCCCAGCGTGACGTCGTGACTCAGCTCCAGCACCGAGGCATCGTTGGCGCCGGGTGTCCATACTTCACCCCACTGCACCACTCGTGTACCCCAGATGTTGCTGCGACCACGCAGCCGCGGCCGCGAGTAGGTGACCTTGAGCGTCGTGCCATCGACCGTTTGTGCGATGGTCTGCAGTTCGCTCGCCTTGATCTGCGCAGTGGCCTGACGTCCCGACGTGGCCAGCAGCACCAGTGTGCACAACAAGACCAGCGACCAGCGGGTTGCTTCAGGCATGATGGACGAGGTGAGAGGTAGAGGCTCAGCCGAACTGCGCGTCAATGGCCACACGAATTTCGTCGAGCGTCCTGCCCGCCTTGGCCAGTCGCACGGCCACTCGGCCCTCGCCCTGACAGATCGGGCAGATCTGCGCCATGGCATTGGCTTCCTCGTAGCAACTGAGCAACGAGTAGTGCCCGTTGAATTCGGCGCAGCCGCAGTGACAACGAATGCCGTCGACGATATGCGGGATCTCACGCACGCCATCGAACAGAGGTACGAGCTGTGGCGACTTGCTGAGCTCTGCGGCGGTGAGCACCTTGCGCGCCGTGATGCCGGCACGCGGCGTCGGATGCGCAGGCTGCGCATTGACGCCAAGTCGGCGGAGCACCGGCAAGCCGGTAAGCGCCAACAACAGCGTGGCAAATTCGCGACGTGATGGGTGTGTCATATCAGCCTCAGCGGACCTTGACCGTGGTGATGCGTCGCCCGTCGACCTGAATATTGCACGCGTAAGTCACTTCCCGCTTGCCCCCGGCCGGCCAGGTCACCTCGATGTCCACCCGGTTCGCCGATGCCAGGCCGATGTGTACCGGCGCAACGGACTGAGCGTTGTAGCCCGAGCCGGCGTCCACAAGCGCCATGCCAAGCAGTTGCCTGGTGCCCGCGCGGTAGACACGCACCTCCGCGCCCGGCTTGTTCGCTCGACCGCGACTGTCCACGACCTGCACGCGTACCGAACGACGCGCCAGTGCAGCATCGAGGGTGTTCACCAACAGTGCATGAGGCCCCTGACCCGTAAGTGCGAGATCCAGCGCGCCGTCGCCACTCAAGTCCAGCAGCAGCGCCCCATGGTCAGCGGGAATGGCCGCCACGTCCTGCGGAATCTGGTCCACCAGGCGATTGGCCTTCTGCACGTACAGATAGTCCGGCCAGTTCCTGCCACCGGTGACGGTGCCGTTGAGATACAGGTCCAGGGCTCCATCATGATTGACATCGCCGAAGACGCAGGCGTCGGAACGGCCATCCACGGCAATGCCCCATTCAGGGGCGACGTCACGCCATCCGTCGCTCTGCTTGAGGAACAGCGCCGGCGGACCATAGTTGGCCATGACCACATCGAGACGCCCATCGTTGTTGAGGTCGCCGACACAGGGGCGCACTGTTCCGTTGACCGCAGCGCGCGGTGTCTGACCTCCCGACGCGAGTCCCCAGAGCTCGGCCACATCGGTGAAGCGCCCGTTGTGATTGCGGAAGACG
Organism: Gemmatimonas sp. UBA7669; assembly: GCF_002483225.1. Classification (NCBI taxonomy): domain Bacteria; kingdom Pseudomonadati; phylum Gemmatimonadota; class Gemmatimonadia; order Gemmatimonadales; family Gemmatimonadaceae; genus Gemmatimonas; species Gemmatimonas sp. UBA7669. Next base: position 122,611 of record NZ_DLHL01000053.1, read on the forward strand.
CCGTTGGCATCACCATCCATGTTGCCCACGACGACATCCAGATCGCCATCGGCATCAAGGTCTGCCCACACGGCGCCCACGCTCCGGCGGGTATCGGCAAGACCGACTGACGCGGCAACATCGGTGAGGATTCCCGCATCATTCCGGAACATCGCGTTGGCGCGATCGCGAAAGGCGACGAACAGGTCCAGGTCGCCATCGGCGTCGTAGTCCACCCACACCACCTGTCGTACGGCTCCGGCATCCACTGCAAGCTTTGCCGCTGATGTCACGTCGGTGAACACGCCGCGGTCGTTGCGATAGAGGGTGAGGACAGCGCCGCTCCCCGGGGCATAGCCCACCAGCAAATCGGCATCACCGTCTCCATCCCAGTCACCGAAGGCCGCCGCGCGCGTGGCCCGTGCTGCGTTTACGCCGGCCGCGTCTGCGACATCGGTGAACGTGCCGCCGTCGTTGCGATAGAGTCTGTTGGGCGTGCCATTGAACCCAACAAAGAGATCGAGGTCAGTGTCGCCGTCGATATCGGCTGCGGCATTCACCAGCGAGTTGGGCGTGGCAAAGAGCTCAGGCTGCACCGCGCGAAACGCCACGGCGTTGGTCTGCGAGCGCAGCGGCCACAGACTCGCCACCATCAGACCTACCGAGAGCGTCAGGGTGCGGTGCATACGAGAAGCTGAGCCAAAGGAGCCATGAGCCGCTTCGTTGAGGGCAAACTCGAACATTTCGTAAAAGCAGGTACTGCGCAAGGGATGGCGAGGGTGCAAACGGTCGGGGCTACAGCTCGTCCTCTGAGAAGGCGGGCCGGGAGCAGCACCGACAGCGCTTGCTTCTGGCGGCAGCCTTTCCCAACTTATTTGTTATGTCTGATTCACACGACATCCGGCCCGAGGCCAAACGCCTCATTGACCAGCTTCCTGCAGAGGCGAGCTGGGAAGATTTGGCCTACGAGGTCTACGTCCGTCAGTCAGTCGAGCAGGGGATTGCCGACGCAGATGCAGGCCGTACGGTCGATCATCAGGCGGCTTTGGGTCGGATTCGCAGCCGAATCCGTCGTCCTGCCTAGTGCTTCCGCTCCGATGGACGGAGCGTGCCGTCACGAATCTTGCCGACATTGCGGATTTCATCAGTCAGAACTCCCCGGTTTACGCCGAGAGCGTAGTCAGTCGCATCGACCGGCAGCTTCAACTCCTGGCTTTGAACCCTCTTATGGGTAAGGTGGCCATTGAGGTGGCTGATCTGGAGATCCGAGAGTTGGTCGTCGACTCCTTCCGGATCTTTTATCGTGCACGCGCCGAGTGCATTGAACTGATAGCAATAGTGCACAGCCGGCAGCAGTCGCCACCCGACTTCAAGTAGGCGACTCTCGCGTGGGCGTGCGCGACCTGCCGTCTACGGCACCCGCATGACGAGTTGCCGGTAGCTGGCCACCCGATCCACCGATGGATCGGTGGCGAAGGCGTCGATGCGCTCGACAAGCTGGGCCGTGAAATACCCCGGTACCTGCTGGGGATGCGTGCCCGGTCCGCCAAACCAACTGCGGATGATGATGCTGTTGCTACGGCGCGGCAGGGCACGCACGGACCTGACGAAGTCACGAAAGGTGCCGTAGCGCAGCAGATAGTCTTCGACGTTCGAGGTGTAGAGCACCGAGATGGTCTCTCGCTGCTCACGCAGCCAGGGCGCCAGCTTGGGCAGTACGGTGGGCCCAGCGAGATCGCCCACCAGTGGTATGATAAGATTGCGGCGCTGCATGCTCTGCACGATGCCGAACAGCGAATCGGAGGAGAGATAGCTGCGCTGACGGCCAGACTTGTCGCGCTCACGCAGCAACTGCCCCAGTGTCGGATAACTACGCTGCGGCGGACGGCCAATGGTGGTGAAGCGCAGTGCCGTGCCCTGGCGCATGAACTCGCCGTGAAAGCGCGCGATGGTTTCCCGGTCTTTGGTGCTGAGCGGAATGCCGAAGCCATTCACGAGTGCGCGCACACGCTGCTGTGCCTGCGTGCGGCCCGCACTGTTGGACGGCGTGCGTTCAGCCCAGGCCACGAGGGAGTCCACCGACATGTCGCGGCGACGCGGCGCCGGCGGCACGGGCTTGCCCAGCCAGAGCGCGAGAAACTCCTGTCGATCGGACGCGGCGTGAAAGAGGGCCTTGAACAACAACAGCAGCAGCATGTTGTCGCGGCGGATGTCGGCAATGAAGGCCACCCGCGGCACGACCTGCGCGATGTAGTTGAAGTTCTGGTCGGGGCCCACACCGAGGTACACACCGCCGCGCACGTTGAGGCTGTCGAGCGCATTGAGCGGATGCAGCAGACTCGGTTCGTTGGAGATGAGATTGTCGGTGTCGAAGTACCCGCCCGCATCGCTGAAGCGCGCGGCCAGCGCAGCAAACTCGCGCGTGCTGTAGCCTTGCGGCGATGCGGAGGAAGACGCTGCGGCATGTGCCGCGGCCTGCGCCGTTGCCTGGGCATGGGCGCGGGTAGAAGACAGGCACAGCGCCAGCGCCGCAACGCGCGGGAGCGTGTGATGCAAAGCGCGACGTGCCGTGTCACTCAACATGTTGCTCACTGCTTGACGGCCCCCGCTGCACCGGCACGACGCGGATCGGCACCGGCCCACACCTGGTCACGCCCAATGCGCACCGCCGCGCCGTAGCCTTCGCGCAACTCGCCATACGCTGACACGAAGGTGAGGCCGTAACCCAGTGCCCGCAGACGCGACACCACACTGGGCGCAAAGCCGTCTTCGAGTTGCAGGGTGAAGGCGTTCATGCCCGCACCGCCAAAGCCGCCGCCCGGCAGGAAGCGCGGCTGCTCAAGGGCCGCCTGCGGACCAAGGTTGTAGTCGAGGGCGCCGAGCAAGGTCTGATAGACGGCGGAGGTGATCCAGGCATTTCCGGCCGCGCCCACGGCAAAGACCGGGCGGTTGCCTTCGAAGGCAATGGTGGGTGCGAGGGTGCTGCCATGGCGGGCAAAGGGGAGTCGGGATCCGTACTGCGAGGGATCGGTGCCGTAGGACGTGAGCTTGTCGTTGCTGAGAAAGCCCAACCCCGGAGTCACGTAAAAGTTGCCTCCCCAGGTGCCCAGGGTCTGCGTGACGGCCACTGCGTTGCCATCGGCGTCGGCCACGGTAAAGGCCGTGGTGCCGCTGCTGTGACACACGCTCATCTCGGCGGCGTGATCATCACCGCAGGGCGCATCGTGGGGCAGGTCGTCTGACGGGGACTCGCTCGTGGCGCCCGATGTGGCGGCTGGCGACGCCGAGCCTGCGGCGCGCGCCTTGAGGCAGGCCAGCGTATCACCGCGTACGCTGGCCGGCGTGAGCGCCCGATTGGCATCGAAACACTGCCAGCGTACCCGCGCGCTGTCCTTGTGCACCACACTGCCCACGTCCACCGGCCAGAGCGCGGGGTCGGCAATGCGGTTGCGCGAAGATGGCGTGAGAAACCACGCGCTCAATGCCGCGTGCAGCGTGGGCGCGTGATCGGCATAACGCTGCGGCGAGGGGAACTGCTCCAGCAGGTTGAGACGCGCCACCAGATCGGCGCCGCCACTCACCGGTGGGGCCGAAGAACACACGCGATAGCGACGATACGTGTCGCAGACGGGCGCCATTTCGTTGGCGAAGTAGCGCGCGAGATCGCGCTCGGTCATGGCGTTGCCGCCGCGGCGCAAATCGGTGGCGTAGCGTGACGCCACTTCACCCTTGTAGAAGCCGTCGGCGCCACGCAGCGCGATCTGCTCCAGCACCCAGGCGAGATCGGGATTGCGAATGCTGTCGCCCACGGTCTTGGGCACGTCGCCATTGAAGAACAGCGCACGGCTGCCGGCATACTTGGCAAAGTGCTCACGCTCGGTGGCCAGCGTGGTGGCAAGCCCCGGACTCACGGCATAGCCATTCCGCGCGGCGCGAATGGCCGGCGCCAACAGCTCCGCCCAGGGCAGCTTGCCACTGCCATGCTGCTGCCAGGCGCGATACATGCCCGCCACGGTGCCCGGCACATTGACCAGCACGGGGCCATCGGCGGGATAGCGGCCATTCACCAGCAGCGAGGTGTTGCTCAGGCCTGCGGCCTCGGGCACACGGCTCATGAACTCGATGAGTGTGGGCGCCTTGCCCTTGAGGGCAATCACCATTTCGCCGTAGCCACCAATGCCGCTGGCGTCGGGCTCCACCACCCCGAGCGCAAAGCTGGTGGCGACGGCGGCATCCACCACGTTGCCCCCGCGGCGAAACATCTCGAGCCCCGCCTCAGTGGCCACGGGATGGGCACTCGACACCGCGGCACGTCCGCGGGCTTCTTCGCGCAACGCGGGCCGTGCGCGCAGCGCCTCGTGCAACACCTGCGCCAATGCCGAATCGCTGGTGGCGGCCAGCGCCCGTGGCCGGTACGTGCTGCGCACGGCCTCCCACGCGGCGCGGCGTGTGGCCTGCGATGCGCTCGCGTCTTCAGCGCTCGTGAAGTACAGCTGTTGCGACCGCTGCCACATGCGGTCGAAGGCGGCGGCGTTGATAGCGCTGCGATCGGTGGCTGTCGGCGCGTCGAGGGCCAGCAAACCGTCGTCGGGTGCGCGCGGGGCCGGGATGCGCACGAGGCCGGCGTCAGTTGCGGTGTTTGCCGACAAGCTCCCCGATGGAATGTTGCCCCGTTCGTGACTGCTTCTGTCCACGCCACGATCGGGATCGCCATTGTAGCCGACCGATACATCGCGCACCTCGGCCACGGAAATCCACGCACCATCGGGCGACCAGTCAATCTCGCCATGCCGCCGCGACACGAGGTTGCTGTAGGCCTGGCCGCGTGTGGGCACGACAAAGGTGCCGCTGCGCATGGACACGGCCATGCGATCGTCGGGTCCCCAGGCGACGTCCTCCAGCGTGGGGTCAGTAAAGACGACGCTGTCACGGCGAGTGCTGAGGTTGTGCACGACCACGCTGCGTGAACTTTCGCCAACGGTCAGAAAGGCCACGCGTTGTCCGTCGCGCGAAATGCGCGGGCGACGTTCCTGACGCTCCACGCTGCCGAGCCGACGTTCGCTGCCATTGGCCTCACGAACAAACAGGCGCGCATCACCGCCCAGACCACGCTGAAAGACCACGCGGCCATCAGGTAGTGGCGCGGGCGCGACATCGTGCGCCGCATGGGTGGTGAGCCGCTGCGCGGTTTGGGCCGCGCCGTTCGCGTCAACTCGTTGCGCGTAGAGGTCGTAGTTGCCGGCCGAATCGTGCGCGAAGTACAGCGTGTTGCCGGCAAAGGTCGGGTCGCGGTGGAACGCCGAGCTGGTGGAGTGCAGCGCCGCCGGCTGTGTGCCACGCTGCAGATACAGGTGACCTGCGCGAGCGAAGGCCAGCAGGTTGTCCGGACCAGCGGCAGGCTGACGGACGTCGCCTGAGTCCTCAATACCTGACGCAGTGCCGCTGGCGGCACTGGCTGCTTCACCGGACGCCCCGGCGCCTGCGCTTCCGCCTACGCTGGTGCGACGAATGACCACGCGCTCGATGATGTCGCCTTCCTGGATGGCGTCCACCACGTTGAGGCCACGCGTGGTTTGTGCAAACACCGTGTAGTCGTGATCGAGCCGGACGTTGTCGATGAGATTGATGTAGAGCTGCCCGTCACCCGTGTCGCGTCCGCGCGTGGAGATGCCAAAGCTGCCGCGTGCATTGCGCGCAAAGCCCACTTCGTCGCGCATGAAGTAGTCGGTGGCCGGGTCGTACTCATCGGCGCCCGGGCTACCGCCCTGCACAACAAAGTTGGGCACAATGCGATGCAGTGTGCGGCCGGCATACGCGCCCGACTCGGCCAGCGTCACAAACGCGTGCACGGCCATCAGCGCTTCGTCAGGCAGCAGACGAAGCTGCACGACGCCCTTGCCGGCTATGTGCAGGTCGGCGGTCGCGCCACGCAGCGCATTGAGCGTAGCGGCTGGGGGGAAGGCCGGTGCCGCGTACGTGGCGTTGTATGGCACGAGCCGCGTGCTGTCGGGGGAAAGGCGCTGTGCCACGCGGCGCGCGATGGCCGGATCGGGATGCTGCAGCAGCGGCTGCATCCAGCGGCGCGTCGCGTCATCCAGCACGAGGGCCTGCACGATGGCCTCGCGCGGGTCACGCCAGGTCACACCACGCGAGGCAATGCGATCAAACGCGGCGCGCAGTGTGGGGGCGTGCGCGAGCCGTGTGGCCGAGTCGGCCTTGCCGATGACCTGTGCGCCCTGCAGCATGGCGCCGGCATGATTGCGCGTGAGCAGGGCAAGCGCTGTGGGCACCGTCTGCGAGGCGGCCAAAGCCACGTTGGGATCACGGTCGCTGGCAAGGCGGGTGAGTGTGCTGCTGTCCTTGATGAGCACTGCGGACTGCGCGGCCCAGGCGCGGGCCTGCCACACCGGGGAGCGTGCGAGTTCACGCACGGCGTTCTGGGCGTTCGCAGGAGCGGTGCGCGCGAGGCTCAGTACGGCGTGGGCGCGGCGACGCCAGTCGCTGTGCGCCAGGAGCGGTGGCAGCAGCGACGCATCGCAGCGCTTCTCGCCCAGCAGGTCGATGGCCAGAAGACGCACGTGTTCACTGCTGTCGTTCACATGCTGCGCGGCGCGTGTGCAGTCGCCGGCCACACGCAGCGCCTGCCAACGCACCATGGGGTGCGGGTCGGTCAACCAGGCGCGAGACAGGGCCACGGCCGCGCGCCTGACCTGCGGGTCGGCATCACGGCGCGCGGCATCGAGCGTGAGGGAGTCGCGGTCACCGGCGGCGGTGAGTGCGAGCAGACTCACGAGGCGAACTTCGCCGTCACTGTCGCGTTGCACCCGCTCGCGGAGTTGCTGCAGCGTGGTGGCTTGCGGCTTGGTGCTGCGTGCATTGCGTCGCAGATAACTCTCGAGCCCACGCGCCATGCCACGACGCGCGTCGGCCTGCTGGTCCTGCAATCCGGCAGCCAGCGCCGCTTCAATATCGGTGTTTGGTGTGGCCACGCGGCCCAGCGACTCGCCCCAAGCACCGCGTGCCGCGGCGTGTGACTCCGGCGTGCTGCGCGGCCAGAGCAGGTGCACGGCGCGCAGTTGCGCCGCGGCATCGTAGGCCTGTCGCCTGACGGCGGGCGTCGATGACTGCAGCAGAGGCGTCAATCGCGCGGCGTATTCCGCACGCTCCCAGCGTCCCAGAGCGCGTGCGGCGAGACGCTGCAGCGTCGTATCGCCCGACGCGATGGCACGATCGAGGGTGCCAATCGCCGCCGTGTTGCTGCCGCGACTGTACTCGGCGGCCAGCACCTCGTGGACGGAGGGCGGCTGCGAGGCGCCGAGCTGCATCAGGGGAAGGACAAGAAACCACATGCGGGCATGCACAACGCTGAGGGAAACAAAGGCGCCGGGAATCCGACGCTGCCGTCTCGAATATGCGTGGCGGACCTGTGTCCGGTAACTTGCCGGGGTGGATGCCGCGTTCCTGTGGATATCTTGCTGGACGGCGCCGGCATGGCGCTGTGACCGACCCCCAAACACCCCCGGAGTCTTCATGCGGCCAGTCCGCCTCGCGGCGCCAGTGCTTGGCGCTGCTCTCCTTGTTCCGGCTGCGCTGAGCGCGCAGCGTCCGGCCGTCAATCGTTACGGCAACCCGGAGCGCGTGCGTCCCGCGCCCACCACGGCCGGCATCACCGAGCGTGATCTGCAGATCCGTCTCTATCAGTTTGCCGACGACAGCATGCAGGGCCGTCAGGTGGGCCGCGTGGGCAATGAGAAGGGCACGGACTTCATTGCCGCAGAGCTCAAGCGCCTGGGTGTGCAGCCGGCGGGCGTAAACGGCACATACTTCCAGAATCTGCCGTTCCATACGCGGCGTTTCACCGATCACTCACGCGTGACGGTGAACGGCAATCCGCTGGTGTGGAACACGGATGTGGTGGCGGTGCCGGGTGCGCGCGCGCCGCGTCCGGTGGTGGACGTGGAAGTGGTGTTTGGCGGCGTGCAGGGCGACACGAGCCGCCTGATCAGTGCGGCGCAGGCGGCGGGCAAGGTGGTGGTGCTGCTTCCCTCACCCGATGGCCCGCGCGGCGGACAGGGGCAGGCGTTTGCGTTGGCGCAGAATGCGGGTCCCGCCGCGTCGCGCTTTGCCGATGCGGCGGCGGTGATCACGGTGGATCTCGACCGGCTCACGCCGGCGCAGCGGGCGGCCATCAACAAGCCGACGGTGGCGTCGCAGCCGGCGCCGGTGCGCTACCCGGCGGCCGACACCAGCATCAAGGATCCGATGCAGGCGCTGCTCAAGCAGATCGCACAGGTGCAGGCGCAGCTCTATCCGCAGCCCACGTTGCGCATGACGCAGAGCGGCGCGGCGCGCCTGTTTGGTGTGGCGTCGCTGGATGCGCTGCGGCCGGGCAACACCGGCGGGCGGCTTACCGCATCGCTCGATTTCGTGGAAGAACCCACGAACTGGGGCCGCAACGTGATCGGTGTCATACCCGGCAGCGATCCGGTGCTCAAGAACCAGTATCTGGCCATTGGTGCCCACAACGATCACGTGGGCTTTGCGCCGGTGGTGGACAAGGACTCGGTGCGAGCGTTCAACGTGGAGCGCAACAAGGTCCTGTTGGCCAACAACATGAAGCCGCTGGGCCCCGATCTGATGACGTCCATCAAGGTGAACATGGACAGCATCCGTCGCATTCACCCCACACCACGTCTCGATTCCATTCGCAATGGTGCGGACGACGACGGCTCAGGCTCGATGGCGGTGCTGGAGATTGCCGAGGCCATCATGGCCATGCCGGTCAAGCCCAAGCGTTCGGTGCTGTTGGTGTGGCACACGGGTGAAGAGGCGGGCCTCCTGGGTGCGGCGCACTTCACGCAGAACCCCACGGTGCCCATCGATTCGATCGTGGCGCAGCTCAACATCGACATGATCGGCCGCGGCCGCGTCGAGGACCTGCCGGGTGGCGGTGACGATTACCTGTCGGTGATTGGCTCGTACTTCGACAGCAAGGATCTGGGTGACCAGGTGAAGGCCGTGAACGCCAAGCAGGCCAAGCCGCTCGCGCTGGACTACAAGCTCGACGAGCCGACGTCGTGGGCCGGCTACAACAACATCTACGCGCGCAGCGATCATTTCCGCTATGCGCAGCAGGGTATTCCCATCGCGTTCTTCTTCACGGGCCTGCATGGGGATTACCACCAATACAGCGACGAGCCAGAGTTCATCGACTACCCGCATTACGCGCGGATCGCGAATTACATCAAGGAGATCGCGGTGGAAGTGGCGAATGGTCCGAGGCCGCGGCTCAACGGCACCAAGCCGGTCAAACCGAAACAAATTACCCCGTAAGGTGGACCGCGTAAGGTGAAGGGCGGGAAGCAACCGTACGCGAGACCGCGGTCTCGTGTGCAGTTCCTTCCCGCCCTTCACCTTACGTCGTCCACCTTACGCGGTTCGCAGTAAACCGGTAGCGGTACCTTCGCGAAGTTCACCTTACGCGTTTCACCTTACGCGGTTCGCAGTAAAGCGGTAGCTGTACCTTCGCGAAGTTCACCTTACGCCGTCACACCCTACGCCCCTCGTTCGTTCACATGGCTTTCGGCTTCTGCTGATTGGCGTTTTTCACGTATTTATCCAACCACGCCACCCACCGCGCCCACTGATCCATCACCGTTTCCTTGGCAATGGGTCCATGATCCTCGTACGGGTACATATACAGTGACGTCGTCTTGCCCAGTCCCATCAATGCGTGATAGAGCTTGGTGGAGTTGATGGGGTCGGTGCCGACGTTCTGGTCTTCGGTGCTGTGGTACATGAGCAACGCGCCGTTGAGCTGATCGGCATAGAGGAACGGCGACATTTCCAGGTACGTCTGCCGTCCCTGCCAGAGATCGCGCCGCTCGCTCTGGAAGCCGTTGGGCGTGAGGGTGCGGTTGTAGGCACCGTCGCCCGCAATGCCGGCCTTGAAGAAGGGCGTGTGCACCATCGCGTTCACGGTGCTGAAGGCGCCGTAGCTGTGGCCGCCCAGGCCCAAGCGATGGCGGTCGATGATGGCCAGGGTGTCGAGCGCATCGATGACGGCTGCCAGATTGTTGCGCAGATCCACGACGTAGTTGTCGTTGGGCAACTGGCCTTCGCTGGCAAAGATCGGCGCATCGGGTTCGACGACGGCATAACCCTGCGTGACGAGGAACTGCAGCGAGCGCGGGCCGAAGCTGGGGAAGCGATTGGCCTGGGTGGGCGTCTGCTGCGCCTGGCGGGAGTAGGCCTGCTGATTGTCGTACTCGCGCGGATAGAACCAGAACATGGCGGGCAGCCGCGTGCCGTCCTGATAGTCGGCAGGCAGCGTGACGCGCACGTTGAAGGTGTAGCCATCGGCGCGGCGCGCCACGACCGTGCGGCGCTTGGCGCTCGACATCTCCGGCATGAGGTCGCGGTTGTTCGTGAGCTGCTTGACCTCCTTGCTGGCCAGCGTGAGCACGAAGGACTGTGGCACGGTGGTGGCCGACTCCCGCTGAATGACGGCGCGCGTGAAATCATCGTCGAGCGGCGCGGAGATGGTCTCCACCACATTGCCCGCGCTTTCGTAGAGACGCGTGCGTGCCCCGGTGCGAATGTCGATGCGCTCCACGTAGGCCTTGGCAATGCTGGTGCTGTCGGGTGTGGTGCCCTGCGTGAACACCGACTTGCCGTCGGTGGACACCATCACCACCGGCACACCGCTCCTGCCCGGGCGCGTCAGCAAGCCGCCGGGTGCAGCACCAAAGCGGCCGGCGGCGGCCGCTACGGCCGGCGGGGCATTGGGCGCCGCCGTGCTGTCGCCCCGACCACGCGCACGCGGCGCAATGACCGTGAACTTGGCGTTGTTCTCGGTGAGGAAGATGGCCTGCTCGTAGGTGCCGCCGGTGCCCGTCTCCGTCACGAAGAGAATGGTGCCGGCGTCGTTGAAGCGCGCGGCCGTGATGCGATTGGTGGTGGTGTAGAGCGCCGTCGCACTCGTGGAGTCGAACGGTGCCTTCCAGTGCATCACCCGATCGCCACGACGCGACTGTGCCGCGCTGTCACCACGCGCCGCGTTGCCCGCGCCGTTGCCACCACCGTTGGCCGCCGGCGTGATCTGCAAGTACACGAGCCCACCCGCGCTGGGATGCCAGGCGAGATTGCGCTTGCCCGTGTCCGGCGCGGCCGCACGTGCGGCAGGGCTGGCCGCGGCACGCGGCTGCGGATCGGTGGGGTCGGCCGGTTCTTCACCTTCCCGCAGCGGGCGCTTGTTGATTTCCGCCAGCACCTTGCCGCTGCCATCGAGAATGACTTCGCGCGTGCCGAACGAGGACACCGGCAGCACATAGCTGAACGGCTCTTCCACATACGTGACGCGCAGATACTGCCCATCGGGCGAGGCATCGACGCTGCGCACGAGACCCGGCGCGCCGATCTTGCGCACGGCGCGGCTCTTCGCGTCAATGAGTGCCACCTGACCCTTCATGTGATACGCCACGAGTTCCTTCTCGAACGGCGTCATGAGCAGGTCGGCGTACGTGCGGGTCTTGAGCTTGTTGTTCTCGTTGAGACGCACCATGGGGCCGCTGGCCAGCACCGGCTCACGCGGCTCGGGTCCGCGGCCATCGGGCACCAGCACCGTGAGCAGCGCCTGGCCGTTGGCCGTCCATTCCGGAGCCGTGACCGTGGTGGCCATGACCGTGCGCGGCGATACCGCGCGCGACTTGCCCGTGGCGGCGTCCGCCACCCAGATCTGTGTCGCGTCGTCGAACAACGCGAAGAACGCCACCTGATTGCCGTCGGGTGACCACGCCGCGCTGCCCACACGTGCGCCCGCGGGAATGGCCACGTTCACCTTGCGGCCGGTCTCCCACTCCGTGATTTCCAGCCCGGCGCTGCTGCGCATGGTGAGGTTGCGCTCGCGATTGGCGCGCTGGTCGACCTGCCAGCCTCCCAGGTTGTGGTGCGCCTTGCCCACCAGGGCCAGCGACGGCAAACCGTCGCTCACCAGTCGCATGAAGTAGCGACGCGCGCCCGGACTCGGGGTGCTGTAGGTGGCGTTCAGTTCGCGCGGCGCGGCCACGAGCTTCGCAATGGCTTCGGGCGGCGTGATGTAGCCCTCTTCGGCCAGCGGATCAGACTTGGCGGAAGATGACGTGGAGGACGACGCCGATGGACCGGCGGCGTTCTGTGCCACGAGCGGGCTGGCGGCCGGCGCAAACATCGCAGCCAGCGAGGCGGCGAACAGCGCAGGCCGGAGTGCGGGCAGGGAAGCGGAGCGAGACATGGTCAGGTAGGAGGTCCCGAGGGAGGCAGGTGGGTGAGCCGTCCAGTACCGGTCAGCGCGGCAGACCGGTGTGATTCAGCACCACCCATAACGTACGATTGTTTTCGTTGGCGCGCGCGCGTGGCACCGCCACCCACTGCTGCATCCACAGCAGGTCGAGGCGCTTGGTGCGATTGAATTGGATGGCCGGTCCGAACGCGATGCGATTCTGGTCCACCGTCACACCCCGCTCGGCGCCGCCCAAGCCAATAAAGAGGTCGTTCTGCACGAGGCCCAGGACCGGCAGGCCGCGGAACTCGAGACCGGGCACCGGGCGCATGAGCCGCACGAGATAACGCGCACGACGGCCAAAGCGCTCATTGACGAGTTCCTCGTTGCCGTTCGCGTCCTGCGCCACGTCGGCGAGCCAGCGGTTCTCGAAGCGGAAGCGGTGCATGAAGTCGGTGCCGCCCTGCTTGTGATTGAGCTGCGCGAGCAGAAAGAGCTGCCGGTCACGCAGCGGCCGCGCGGCCGGCAATTCCCCGTAGGGCGCCGAGGCCACGTAGTTGATACCCGCACCCACCCGGAAGCCCGGTGCCACACGATAGAGCGCGGTGGTACGCAGCAGCAGTTGCTGCGGGTCGCTCAGGCCATTCACGCGCCGCCACTGCACGTCGCCCAGGGTGGACCAGCGTGTCGTGAGTGGCTGATCGTAGGCAAACGCCAGCCAGGTCTGATCCTGACGCACGGTGCGCCAGTCGGACTGCGCCGCAGCCGGCGTGGCGAGGCCCGGTGCGGCAAGTCCGAGCAGGGTGGTCAGGGTCAGCACACCCAACCGGCGGAGGGAGGTAAATCGCGTCATCCGCGCAAGCTGCTAGCTTTGAATACGGCTCCACAAGGCGCGTGAGGTATCCGACGCCACGCGCCCCGGAGCATGCACGACCCATCATCTGCCGAGCAGCCGCATGTCCGACGCCGCCAACACGCCCACGCCGCCCGCCACCCCTGCGTCCGACGCGATGGAGGAGGTGAGCGAGCAGCCCACCATGCCGCTCGAAATGCCGCTCGCCAGCGACGAAGAGCGCGAGTCCCTCGAGCGTGTGCGCAAGTTCCTGCTGGTGGTGCATCGCGGACTGCTGCAGGCCGAGCGGACGCGCTACGAGAAGGTGCGTGGTCGCATCGACAACAACAGCGCCTTCCTGCAGCTCGTCATCAACGATCCGTTCTTCGATTGGCTGCGGCCCATGGCGCAGCTTGTGCTGCTCATCGATGAACGCAGCACGGACAAGAAGTCGCCGCTGGGCAGCGCAGAGGCGCGCTCACTGTATGACCGGGCGCGCATGCTGCTGCGGGCCGACGCTGAGGGCGACGCGTTTCAGCGTCTCTACTTCCAGGCCCTGCAGCACTCGCCCGATCTGGCCGTGCTGACGCGGCAGGTGGCGGGTGCGCTGGCGAAATAGTCCTACCGTCTGATAACGGCTGGTGGCGCCCAGGGAACGGTTTGTCCCCGGAAATGACCGGCGATCTGGACCGTCGCTGGTCCCGCCTCCATAGTCAAAGAATGCGACGTGCAGGGGGGCTCCTTGCCGCCGGGCGGGTGCTGGGTCTTGGACTCGCGCTGGCTGCGGCGATGTCGTGCGGGCGTGCACCAGCGCCCGCACCCGCGGCTGCGCTGACAGCGTATCCGTCCACCGTGTATCTCGATCAATTCGATACCCTGTGGGCGCGCTTTCAGGAGACCTATCCGTCGTTCAATTACAAGCAGGTGGACTGGCAGGCGCAGCGTCTCAAGTACCGCCCGCTCGCGGCCCAGGCGCGCAGTCAGGACGAACTCGTGTCGGTGCTGCTCGGCATGCTGGCCCCCCTGCGTGATCTCCACGTGTGGCTGGTCGATCCGCGTGGCCAGGTGGTGCCCAGCTATCGTCCGCCCACGCTGGTGAACTTCGAGCGCAAACGCTGGGAAGCGGCGCTGCGTGACGCGGGGTATGTGGCACGCGCGGCGCAGGCCGGCGACGGCGTCGTGGGCGGCTACGGCTACCTCTGGCTGGGCACGTGGAAGGCGCCGGTGGACGAAGAGCTGCTGGACGTGATGCTGCAGCGAGCCCGCGAAACGCCGGGTCTCATCATCGATGTGCGCACCAATGCTGGCGGCAGTGACGCCGCGGCGCTGGCCTTTGCCAGTCGCTTCACGACGCGCACGCTCACGGCGTCCTACGTGCAGATCAACATCGACCCGCGTGTGCAGGGGCTCGAGATGCCGCTGGCGCGCAGCATCGGCCCGCGCGGCGCGTGGCAGTACACCAAGCCGGTGGTGGTGATTGCGGGTCGCGGCGGCTTCAGTGCCACGGAGAGTTTTGTGGCGGCCATGCGCACGCTGCCGCATGTCACCGTGATCGGGGATACCACGGGTGGCGCGAGTGGCAATCCGGCCACGTTTGCGCTGGGCGGGGGGCGCGGCTGGCAATTCACGGTGCCGCGTTGGCTCGAGTTTGCGCCAGACAAGCAACCCATTGAATGGCGCGGCGTGGCGCCGCATCTGGTGCTGCCCTGGACGCCGCGTGACTACGATGCGCGGCGTGATCCGCTCATCGACGCCGCCGTGGGCATCCTGGGTGAGCGCACGGGGGTGTATCGCATCGGGCCGGTCATCGGAGAGCCGCCACGTGACCCGCCGGCCGGCACGATCCGCGATTCGCTCCGGCGTGACTGAACGTCGCGCCGCTGAAGTGGCGCCTCCCGTGTGGGATCGTGGCGACTGGACTTCGCTGCCGCGTTTGCGCGGTGATTGCAGCGCGCACAGTTGCGTCGTGGGACTCGGCGGCACCGGTCTCACGCTGATTGCCGAGTTGCTGGCGCGCTCGGAGAACGTCATCGGCATCGATGCCCGCGATGTGGGGGCGGGCGCTGCCGGACGCAACGGCGGCTTTCTCCTCGCCGGGTGTTACGACTTCTATCACGACGCCGTTCGACGTCACGGTCGGGAGCGCGCGCGCGACATCTATCTCGCGAGCATGACCGAGATCGAGCGCATTCGCCAGGAAGTGCCGGCGGCCGTGCAGCGTGTGGGCTCCAAGCGTCTCGCGGCCACGCCGGAGGAAGTGGAGGACTGTCGCGCACAGTACGACGCACTGCGTGCCGACGCGCTGCCGGTGCAATGGTATCGGGGCGACGATGGCGAAGGCTTGTTCCTGCCCACCGATGCGGCCTTTAACCCGCTGATGCGCTGTCGCACCCTGGCCACGCAGGTGCGCGCAGAAGGCGCGCGCTTGTTTGGTCACACGCCGCTGCTGCAGCTCGACGGCACCCGGGTCATCACGCCGCATGGGGTGGTGCATGCCGAGCGCGTGTTCATTGCCGTGGACGGTGGATTGGATCTGATACTCCCGGAGCTCGCGGGTCGCGTGCGCACGGCGCGTCTGCAGATGCTGGCCACGGCACCGGTGGAACCGGGGCGCATTCCCTGTCCGGTGTATTTCCGCGAGGGCTATGAGTACTGGCAGCAGTTGCCCGATGGGCGTGTGGCCCTGGGCGGGTACCGCGACCAGGGCGGCGACGGCGAGTGGACGCATGATGCGACGCCGTCACATGCCGTGCAGGCGTTGCTGGAGCGGCATCTGCGGCAGCGGCTCGGTATTGACGCGCCCATCACGCACCGGTGGGCTGCGAGCGCCGGCTACACGGACACGGGGCTGCCGGTGGTGGAGCAGGTGCGGCCGAACGTGTGGGCGGCGGGTGGCTACAGCGGCACGGGCAATGTGATGGGCGCCATGGTCGCGCGTGGACTGGCGTCGGCCGCTGTGGACGGCGACGACATGCCCTTGCGCCTGTTGCTGGGGCCCGACTGGACACGCTGCGTCACCCATGGGCTGGGCGTGTTGCAGTAGATTGCAGCAGGTGTTCGTTCCCTCCAGCCTGTGCTCAGCCTGTGCTCAAGTCCCGCCTGCCGTTGTTCGTGGTGTTCGCCCCGCTGCTGCTGCTGACCGCGGCCTCGTCGTCGGTGCAGGCGCAGGGTGCGGAACCGCCCATGCCCAAGACGCTGCCCGTGCCCACCACCTACGAGGGGCTGTTTGGTGAGCGGGATCTGCGCGCGCGCGGCGCCCTGCAATACATGCAGTGTCACCAGGAGACCGTGCAGGCCGCGCGTAGTGGGGCCCTGGGTGACATGTCGCCGTCGTGGAACGTGGCCTGTGTGCCGCAGGGCAATGAGTGGCGCGGTGCGCTGGTGGAGTTCACGCAACAACCATCGGGCAGTGCCAACGTGAAGGTGCAGCGACAGTGGGCGCTGCGTGGCTCCGGCATGGCGGTGCGCGAGCGCATCGATACGCAGGCCGTGGCGGCGGTGGCGCGCGCCATGGCACGCGGACTGGCGGCGCCGCGTCCTGGACGCGGAGTGGCCGATCTCATGCCGGTGGCCCTGCTGTATGAGGGGTACAGCGAGGTGTGGTTCCTGCCGGTGCTGGGGGCGTCGAGTCGCCCGGTGGTGGGTGGGGATTCGCTCATCCAGATGAAAGCCGACGGCAGCGCCGAGCTGGGGCATGCGAGTCGCACACCGCGTGTGCGCACGCTGCAGGCGCCGGTGGCTGGTGCGCCCTGGACCATTGTGAGCAGCGAGGACCGGGTTCCGCTCATCAGTGAGCTCATTGCCGCGCGCCGCGGTGTGGCGGTGGCCGGTGAGGTTCGTGTGCGCACGAAGCAGTTTGAGTCCACGCTCCGGCGCGGCGGGCAGTGGACGCATCGCGCCTTGCCGGGGGTGTCACCGTGAGCACCTCACTCACGCTGCGCCGCGCCACGGTGGCCGATGTGCCGGTCATCCGTGAACTCATCGAGGGGCTCGCGGAGTACGAGAAGTTGCGTCACGAATGTCAGGCCACCGATGACGCGCTCACGGCCACGCTGTTTGGTGAACGCGCCTATGCCGAGGTGGTGCTGGCCGAATGGGAGGGTGAGGTAGCCGGGTTTGCCCTGTTCTTTCACAACTACAGCACCTTCCTCGCGCGGCCGGGCATCTATCTCGAAGACTTGTTCGTACGGCCGACGCTTCGCGGGCATGGCATCGGCAAGGCGCTGCTGCAGCATCTCGCGCAACTCGCCGTGGCACGTGGCTGCGGCCGTCTCGAGTGGTCGGTGCTGGACTGGAACGTGGATGCCATCGGGTTCTACACCGCGCTCAGTGCGCGGCCGCAGGATGAGTGGACCGTTTACCGGGTCACGGGCGAGGCGCTCGCGCGATTGGCCGGAGGAGAAACCTGAGCATGTCGCAGAAGCCGTCGTTCGTTTCCACCGCCGCTCATGATGACGATGTGAATCGTGAGGGCTGGACCCGCCGCAGTGTGCTGCGCCTGCTGGCTGCCGGCATCGGTGGTGGTGCGCTGCTGCCCTCGCTGGCCCGCGCGGCAAGCCTGTCGGCGCACCCGTCGGCACGACTCGATCGCATTGGCCTGCAGCTCTACACGGTGCGTGCTGCACTGAGCAAGGACCTCGAGGGCACCATCGCGGCGGTGGCCAAGGCGGGCATCAGCGAGGTGGAGTTCTTCAATCCGTTTGGCAAGGATGGCGCGTGGTGGCGTGAGCTGCTCACGCGTCATGGTCTGACCGCCCCGGCGGCGCATGAAGGGTTGCCACGCACCGACGATGGCTGGGGGCCGGCCTTTGAGCGCGCGCAGGCCATCGGACACAAGCTCGTCATCGTGCCCTCGTCGAGCATGGAGTATCGCGGTGCACGCGCCAACTGGCAGCGTCTGGCGGCGCGGCTCAACATCGCGGGCGAGAAGGCCAAGGCCGCGGGACTCGAGTTCGGGTATCACAATCACGACTACGAGTTTGCCCCGGTCGATGGCACGACGGGCTACGACGTGCTCACCAGCGAAACCGATGCGTCGCTGGTGAAGCTGGAGCTCGATCTGTACTGGGCGGTGAAGGCGGGCCAGGACCCGATGGCACTCATGAAGCGCTTCGCCGGACGGGTGGTGGCCGTGCACGTGAAGGACGCGGGGCCGCCCCCGGAGCGTGCCATGCTCGACGTGGGGAAGGGCACCATCGACTTCAAGTCACTCATTGCCACGGGGCGCCGACAGGGCCTCCGGCACTGGTTCATCGAACACGACAATCCCGCCGATCCGATCGCGTCCATCACGGCCAGCGCGGCGGCGCTCAAGGCCCTGTGAGCGCGCTTGTGAGCGCGCCGGTGAGCGCGCCGGTGAGCGCGCGATCGGTGCGGGCGCTGAGCGCCGCTCTGGCGTTGGCGAGCTCCGGGTTGAGTGCGCGGCATACGGAAGCACAGCGCGCGCCCGTGGGTCCATCCACGCGCAGCTATGTGCGGTTCGATACGGCGGTGCTGGCGCTCACCAACGTGCGTGTCATCGATGGCACGGGCGCGGCGCCACGCGAGGCGCACACCGTCATCGTGCGTGATGGTCGCATTGCGGCCCTTGGGCCTGCGGCCAGTGTGAGTGTGCCGGCCGGTGCGCAGGTGCTCGATCTCAGTGGCCGGTCGGTCATTCCCGGCCTCGTGATGGTACACGAGCATCTGTACTACCCGGTGGGTGCCGGCACGTATGCCAATCTCACCGAGAGTTTCTCGCGGCTGTATCTGGCCGGCGGTGTGACCAGCATGCGCACCGGCGGCAACATGAATGGGCTGGCGGAGATTCTCGTGGCGCAGGCCATCGCGCGCGGCGAGAAGCCGGGGCCGTTCATCGACGCCACCGCGCCGTATCTCGAAGGGCCGGGCATGGGCTTCAATCAGGTCGTGCCGCTGCGTGACACCACACACGCCAAGCAGTTGGTGGCGTATTGGGCGGATCAGGGCGCGACCTCATTCAAGGCCTACATGAACATCTCGCGCGACGCCCTGCGCGTGTCGGCGCGTGAGGCGCACGCGCGCGGCCTCAAGATCACGGGGCATTTGTGCAGCGTGACCTACCGCGAGGCCGCCGACGCGGGCATCGATGATCTCGAGCATGGCTTCTTTGCCATGAACGATTTTGTCCCCGGCAAGACCCCCGACCGCTGCATGGGCCGCGGTGGCGCAGCCACGCAGTCCATGGCTTCGCTCGACCCGTCGAGCAGCGAGGTGCAGGCGCTGTTCAGACATCTCATCGACAAGCGCGTGGCGGTGACGAGCACGCTGGCCATCTTCGAAACCTTCACGCCGGGTCGGCCCATGCCGCGTGGGCTCGATGTGCTGCTGCCGACCTTGCGTGAGGACTACGAGCGGCGCTACGCGGCCACGCAGCGCAATACGCAGTCTCCGTATGCGCGAGCCTTTCCCAAGGGCATGGCGTTCGAGCGCGCGTTCGTGCAGGCGGGTGGGACACTGATTGTGGGCACCGACCCCACCGGTGGCGGTGGCCTCGTGCCGGGTTTCTCCAATCAGCGGGCCCTCGAGCTGCTGGTGGAGGCGGGCTTCACGCCGCTCGAAGCGCTGCGCATTGGCACACTCAACGGCGCCACCTATCTGGGTCGCGGCGCGCTCACCGGCTCACTCGAAGTGGGCAAGCTGGCTGATCTGGTGGTGCTGGACGGCAACCCGGCCGCCGACATTGCCGCCGTGCGCAACGTGCAGTGGGTGTTCCGTCAGGGTGTGGGGTACGACCCCAAGGCGCTCATTGAGTCGGTGCGCGGCAAGGCCGGGCTGTGGTAGGCGGGGAATAGCCCTGTGGGCTCTGCCAGGTTACGGCGGCCGTGGCCAAGGCGGCTGCTGTTGCTGCTTGCGGGCCTCGGGCTCAGCACGCCCCTTGAGGCTCAGCGCCGCTTCACCAACACGCATGTGTGCAGCAACGCGCAGCGCGAGGCCGGCTGCCTGATTGTCCTGGGTTCCGGTATGCCGGTGCCCGATCCGGAACGCGCCGGGCCAGCCTATGCCTTCGAATATCGTGGGCAGGTGTTGCTGTTTGACGCGGGCGCCGGTGTGATGCGCCGTGTCGCTGCGGCCGGCCTGCCCATTGACGGCTTTGCCAGTGTGTTGCTCACGCATCTGCACAGTGATCATACACTCGGGCTGCCGGATGTGCTGCTCACGACCTGGGTGATGGGCCGTCGCAGCCCCATGACGCTGCGCGGGCCGCAGGGCACCGAACGGCTGGCCGCAGGCATTTTGCAGGCGTGGCAGGAGGACATCGCGGTGCGTACCACCGGACTCGAACGCGGCCAGCCCGGCGGTGAACGGGTCACCGTGCAGCCCATCGATTCTGCCGGCGGCGTGGTGTACGACTCGCTCGGTCTGCGCGTCACCGCCATTCCCGTGCCGCATGGCGAATGGAAGTCGGCGTTCGGCTATCTCATCGAGACGCCGTCGCGGCGCGTGCTGCTCTCCGGCGACGCGGCACCTGGCGCGGCCCTGCGCGCCGCTGCCCGCGGCGTCGACGTGCTGGTGCACGAAACCTATCCGGAAGTGCGTCTGGTGCCGGAGAACCGCCCAGGTGGCGAAGAGTGGCCACGCTACATGCGCAGCGTGCACACAAGTGACACCGAAGTGGGCGCGCTGGCCGCAGCAGCCGGTGTGCAACTCGTGGTACTCAGCCACATCGTGCGTATGGGCGGCACCGACGACGAATTGCTGGCCGGCGTGCGGCGGGGGGGCTACACGGGGCCGCTGCGCATTGCGCGCGACTTGGACGTGTTTTGAGCGCTGCCCTGAGACGTGCACCGCGCCCGGTGCGAGCAGGTGCACGATGTCGCACGTCGCAGTAAGTTCGTCGTGTTACATCAGTGTTTCACGCCTCCTGCACTCCTCGAACTCCGCCTTCCGTCATGACCGCAACCCGCCTCGGCGTCGGATTCATTGGGTCCGGCTTCAACGCCCGTTTCCACATGCAGGGCTTCCGCTACGTTCGCGACGCTGATGTGCTGGGCGTCTGGAGCCCCAATGCCAAGAACGCCGCGGCCGCAGCGCGTTACGCGCGGGAACTGGACGTCGGCGCCTGCAAGGCCTACAAGACCATCGGCGACATGGTGGCCGATCCGGCCATCGACGCCATCTGGCTCAATGGCCCGAATCACGCGCGCATCGAGAACGTCGAAGAAATCGTGGACGCGGTGCTGACAGGTCGTGGCACGCTCAAGGGCATTGCCTGCGAGAAGCCGTTGGGTCGCACGGTGGCCGAAGCCAAGCACATCCTCAAGCTGGTGGAGAAGGCCGGCATCATGCACGGCTATCTCGAGAACCAGTACTTCTCGCCGCAGGTGGCCGTGGGCCACAATCTCATCTGGAAGCGCGGCGCGGCCACGACCGGGCGGCCGTATCTCGCGCGTGCCGCCGAGGAGCACAGCGGGCCGCACGGGCCGTGGTTCTGGAACGGTGTGCAGCAGGGTGGCGGCGTGCTCAACGACATGATGTGTCACTCGGCGCTGGTCGTGCGCCAGTTGCTCACGCCGCCGGGCGAGTCGCTGTCCACGCTCAAGGTCAAGCGCATCACGGGCCACATTGCCTCGCTCAAGTGGACCCGCAAGGCGTATGCGGCGCAGCTCAAGAAGGACATGGGCGTGGATTATCTCAAGGCGCCGTCGGAAGACTTCGCGAGTGTGCACATCGAGTTCGAAACGCCCGATGGACAGCTCGCCATTGGGGAAGCCACCACGTCGTGGAGTTTTGTTGGACCGGGTCTGCGCCTGAGCGCCGAACTGCTGGGTCCTGAGTACTCGATGAAGTGGAACACGCTCGAGTCAGGGCTCGACCTGTTCTTTTCGCGTGCGGTGCGTGGCAAGAGCGGCGAGGACATTGTCGAGAAGCAGATGGCCGAGCAGGGCCAGATGCCGGTGGTGGTGAACGAGGCCATCGCCTACGGCTACGAAGCCGAGGACAATCACTTCGTGCGCGCCTTCCTCGGCAAGGAGAAGCCGCTGCTGACCTGGCACGACGGTCTGGATGTGGTGCGGGTTCTCATGCACGCGTACAAGAGCGCCGAGTTGGGCAAGACGCTCGAGTACAAGGAAAACGGCGTGGACAAGTTCGTGCCGCAGGTTGGTCAGGGCACCTGGAAGCCCTGATCATGCAGGTCTGACCGTTCGGCTCTGCCTTGCGCCGTGGAAAGGACTGCCTGCATTTCCTGCAGGCGGTCCTTCGTCCAGAGGGTGCTGCCGCTGGGGGAAGACTGCGCGCGCAGCACGTCGAGTGCCGCGTTCACTTTGCTCCGCGCACCGTTGCGGTCGCCAGATGCCATGGCAATCGCGGCATCCAGCCGGATCTGCTCATGCGGTGTCAACACGGCGCGAATGACCTTCTCGTGCGGCGCAATCCGCGCGCGCGCGGCGTCGGCGTTGCGGTCGAACCACGCCAGCACCCAGGCTTCTTCTGCGGCAATGAAGGCGGAGAGATTGAGCGGCAGGCCGCTGCCCAGTGCCACGGCGCGATCGAGTTGAACGCGCGCCTCACGCACCTGTCCCTGAGCAAGCAGCCAGGTGTAGGCGGTGGTGCGCCCCAGAAACTCCATGATGGAGCCATCGCTGGGCTCGAGCAGGGAGGCAATCTGCTCCCGCGGCATGTCGTCCACTCGCGCGCCGGATTGCAGCTTGACGGTGATGGCCAATTGTGCGGCGTCGCGGCGCGCCTCGGGGCCTTCACGATGCAACTGCAGGAATCGCTTGCCGTCGGTGACGAAGTTGCCGTTGCGCATGGGAATGATCGTGACCACGGCCAGGGCGCCACTCACCGCGCCGAGCATGAGCACCAGCGCGCTCCACGACGCGGGCGCGCTGAGCGCCAGCAGCACCATGCACACGAGGGCCAGCGCGACACTGGCCAAGGGGCCACCCAGGACCATCCATTTGGTGCGCTGCACCAGGGCGTGTTCGCCCTGTGGAATGCAGGCCGCAATGCCACCGGCCAGTTCGAGTGAGGTGTTGAGACCCAGGCGGATGGGCGCCTGTTCATCTTTGCGCGAAAGCTTGAACGGCCCCACCACCAACAGCATGAAGCGAAAGCCCTGCGAGAGGCCGCCCACGATATGCCCGAGCTCGTGCACGAGGACCGCGCCGAACATGGCGGCGAGCGCAATGGCCCAGCGCGGCCCCATGCCCTCTGGCGCGAGCGCAATGCGGGTCGCGATCCATTCACCAGCAACAGCCTTGCCCACCAGTACACCCGCCATGCCGATGAGTGCGCCCGCGAGTGCCCCGACGATGAACGTGCGGCCGGTGGCGCCGCGGCCAGTGCGGACGGGGGCGTTGGCGGGCGGCGGAGGGAGAAGGGGGGTACCGGTCCCCTGGCTGGTGCTGGTCATTCCTGTGGGTCGAGTTTCCGGTAGTTCACGTCGAGTGCATCGAGCCGTGCGAGATGCGGCAGCAGGCGCGACCGAAAGTGGGCGTAGTCACGAAGCGTACGCGGCGTCCACAACACTTCCGCCAGCGCAACAAGCCGAGGGAAGGCCATGTACTCGGCGTGGCGCGAGGTGGGGATGTATTCGGTCCAGAGCTGCGCCTGGGCTCCGAGCACATGGCGCGCCTCGGCTTCCGTGAGTGACGGCGGCACTGGCTCGAAGGCGTACACCGAATCGATGGGTGTGTACCCGCCGAATGCGTGGGGCTCCCGGCTCTTGTCGCGCGACTGGTAGTGATCGAAGTAGGTGTGACTGCCCGGTGCCATGACCACATCGTGGCCAGCCTTGGCTGCCGTGATACCGCCTGCCATGCCGCGCCAGCTCATGACCGTGGCGTTGGGGGCGAGACCACCTTCGAGAATTTCATCCCAGCCGATCATGCGGCGTCCCTGCGCCGTGAGAAAGCTGTCCATCTGCCTGACGAACCAGCTCTGCATATCGTGCTCGTCTTTCAGACCGAGCGACGTGATGCGGGCCTGGATAGCCGGGTTGGCCTTCCACTGCTCCTTGGTGGCTTCGTCGCCACCAATGTGAATCCACGGTGAGGGAAACAGTGTGAGCACTTCACGCAGCACGTTCTGCATGAACTGCACACTGGCGTCGGTGGGATTGAGAATGAACGGACTGACGCCCCAGATCTGCAGCACACCAGGGGCCGAGTCCGGGCGGCTGGAGAGCTCGGGGTAGGCATGCACGGCGGCCTGCACATGCCCCGGCATCTCGATTTCGGGCACCACCGTGATCATGCGTTCGGCCGCATAGGCCACCACTTCGCGAATGTCATCCTGCGTGTAGTGCCCGCAGTGCGGTTTGCCGTCAAACACGCGCTTGGCCGGGTCGGACTGATAGGGCGGCACCATGGTCTGCTCGCGGCAGGCGCCCATGGTGGTGAGGCGCGGATACTGCGTGATCTCGATGCGCCAGCCCTGATCGTCGGTGAGGTGCCAGTGAAAGCGGTTGAGCTTGTGGCGGGCCAACAGGTCGATGTACTTCTTGACGAACTCACGCGAGCTGAAGTGGCGCGCCACGTCGAGATGTGCACCGCGCCAGGCAAAGCGTGGCGCGTCTTCGATGCGCACCGCCGGAACCGACCACGTGGTGCCGGGCAGTGGTGCGCCCCGATAGATGGCGGGCGGCAGCAGCTGCTTGAGTGTCTCGAGGGCGTAAAAGGCCCCGGCCGAGTCGCTGGCCTGAACCAGCACACGCGCGGGCGTGACATCGAGCCGGTAGCCTTCACGAGGCAGCCCCGGGATTTGCTGCAGCTGAATGCCGCCTGTCGAGGCCGCGCTCCGCGGACGGCTGGCCAGTACGAAGCCGGTGGGGTTGGCGATGTCGCGCACAAAGCGCGAGGCCACCTGACGAAACGCCGGTGACGTGTGCAGCACGGTGCTGGCGCGCAACACAAAGCGTCCGGCTCGCGGTTCGAGTGTCGTGGGCCGAGGGATGACGGCGTAGGCCGACGCGTCGGGGGTCTGCGCGCTGGCCATGGAGGCCAGTGGCAACAGGGCAGAGACCGCGGTCAGCACCACGGTGAACCGTCTCATCAGCATATGCGAACACGTCATGGTGAAGCCTGCGGGTCAGCGTGAGCGGGCGGCCAGCGCCGCGACGACATCACGCACGAACTGTGTGTTGGTGCCACGCACATGCACTTCGCTGACGCCGCTGGCCTGCACGAGGGGGACCACCGTATCACCGCGCACGCTGCCGCCGGCGAGAATCACGGGGGTGTCGCCGGCCTGTGCACGCAATTGCCGGAGCGTCGCGGCCCCTTCCAGTGCCGTACGCGCATGCCCGGCTGTGAGAATCACATCCACGCCGGCCTGTTGCAGGATGGTCAGCGCATCGCTGGCATTGGGGGTGCGATCGAACGCCCGATGAAAGGCCACGCGCATGGGGTAGGCCGCGCTGACCAGGCGGCTCAAGGCCTCGCGGTGCACCGAGCCGTCCGCGTGCAACGGGCCCACCACGACGCCATTCATGCCCAGCATGCGCGCCTGCTCGATGTCTTCGCCCATCACATCGAGGTCGTCTTCGGAATAGACAAATCCGCCGGTGTGCGGGCGGATCATCACGTGAATGGGCAGCGAAACGGCCACCCGGCAGCGGGCCATGAGGCCGTAGGACGGCGTGCTGCCGCCGTCCCCCGGGCCACAGAGTTCAATGCGATGCGCACCCACTGCCTGCGCGGCCCGCGCCGTTTCCACCGAGTCACAGCAGGCCTCTACGAGCACGTCAGCCACGTCGGGATTCACAACACCGTTCACGACGCCGTTCACGACGTTGCTCACGTGGTGCTACGCGTGGGCGCCGGGCGGAAGAGGAAGAAGAACACCGCGAACACGGCCAGCGCAAAGAATGCCGCCGTTTGCCACACCTGCAGCCAGTCGTGTGTCACGGTGCCGTCGGCCAGCTTGCCCGCATACTTGTTGACCGTGGCGCCCGACACCGACGCGCCGACGAAGTAGCCGAAGCCGTTGGTGACGAGGTTGAGGAACCCCTGGGCCGCTGCGCGCACCTTGGGGCCGGCGCGCTCGTCGGTGTAGATCTGCCCGGCCACGAAGAAGAAGTCGTAACACACGCCGTGCAGAATGATGCCCAGATATACGAGCGACATGACCGGCGCGCCATTGCCCGTGCCATACCCGAAGGCGAAGTAGCGCAGCGCCCAGGCCAACATGCCCACCAGCATGATCCACTTGATGCCGAGGCGACGCAGCGCGAAGGGCAGCAGCAGCATGAAGCCGATTTCGCTCATCTGCCCGAAGGTCTGGATGAACGCGGGGTCGGGCGCCCCGATCTCATTCAGGTAAGGGTTGGCGAAGGCGTAGTAGAACTGGAGGGGAATGCACAGCAGGAATGAGCCCAGCACGAAGATCTTGAAGTCGTTGTGCTTGAGCAGTTGCAGCGCGTCCAGGCCCAGCGCGTCACGCACACTGAAGGGTGCGCCGGCTGCCTTGGGTGGGGTGGCGGGCAGCATGAGCGAAAAGAGACCCAAGGCCACCGAACCACCGGCGGCCAGCAGCATGGGCACATTGCTCTTGTCGGCCTGCAGTACCTTGCCCACCACCACACCCGCGACGATCCAACCGATGGTGCCCAGTACGCGAATGAGCGGAAAGTCGCGCGCGGAATCGGTGATGTGATGAAACGAAATGGAATTGGTCAGCGACAGCGTGGGCATGTAGCAGAACGCGTAGGCCAGCAGGAAAAGGTAGAACCCGCTCCACTCGGTCTGCTGCGCCATGAAGAACATGAACACGCCGCCCAGCAGGTGCAGCGCGGCCAGCAACTTCTCCGACGCAAAGAAGCGATCGGCCACAATGCCGATGAAGAACGGCGACACGATGGCCGCCAACGCCGTGGCGCCGTAGGCCGCGCCGATGTTGGTGTCGGAGAAGCCCCGCGTCTGTCCGAGGTAGGTGCCCATGGTCACGAACCAGGCGCCCCACACGAAGTACTGCAGAAACATCATGATCGACAGCCGGACACGCGTACTCATTTACGGGAGCTCCCGGATGCGCACGTTGCGGAACAGCACGCGGTCGCCATGGTCCTGCAGGGCGATATGTCCACTGCTGGCGCGTCCGTACTGCGCGGCGTTGGCGAACTTGCTGTTGCGGCGGCGTTCTTCCCAGTCGGCGGAGCCAAGTTCGTACTCCACGACTTTCACACCGTTGAGCCAGTGCTCCACGTGGTTGCCGCGCACCAGCAGGCGCGCGCTGTTCCACTGACCCGCGGGCTTGACCACACCGCGAGGGGCGGCGTGCAGCGCGTAGTTGGCGCCAGCAGACGTGAGCGGATTCTTGCCATCGGCGTGCACCGCATCGTCGAGGATTTGCATTTCGGGTCCGCTGATGTAGCTGCGTTCGCCGCTGTGGTCGATGCGATAGATGACGCCGCTGTTTCCACCAGGCCCCACCTGCCATTCAAGTTCGAGCTCGAAATTGGTGTAGGTGCGGTTGGTGGTGAGATCACCGCCGCGTCCGCTGCGCACGAGTTCGCCGTTGCTGAGTGTCCAACCCACAACGGGGGCGCCCTGCGTGCTGTAGTTGTGCCAGCCGGAAAGTGTGGTGTCGGCCAGCAAATTCACCCACGGGGCCACGGGCGTGCTGACGGGAGCCGCGCTCTGCCCCCGCATGCCAGCCACGGCCCCGCGAATGGCATCAGCGTCACGCCCATCGGCCGGTGGGCGCTTCGAACTACAGGCGGCCAGAGGGGCGAGCAGCATCGCCGTTACGGCCATGGCACGGACGGATGAGCCGGGGCGGGATGGCCGCAGGGCGGCCGGGGCGCGGGACATGTGATTCTCGCTACAGGGAGGGGAAGGAGAGGCAAGGCAATGCTATGTCCGGTGCTGGCACGACGGAAGACACGGCTGCAGGTTCAACGTGCGGCATTCACCCACCACGGGACCCCCAACTGGAGGATCGCACCATGTCACTGCTCTGGACGGCACTCATCGGCCTTATTGCTGGCGCTCTCGCCAAGGCCATCATGCCCGGCAAGGACCCGGGTGGCATCATCATCACCATGCTGCTCGGCATTGCCGGCGCTATGGTCGGCACCTTCCTCGGCCGCAGCCTGGGCTGGTACAGCAGCGGAGAAGGCGCGGGGTTGATTGCGGCGGTGGTCGGCGCCGTGATCCTGCTGTTGGGCTATCGCATGATCCAGGGCAGGGCCACCAACTGAATGGCCAACGCTGGTCTCTCGGTGGCGGGCGGTTTCCGATAGATTTCACGGATGACCGACGCCACCGAGACTCAGCGATTTCCCATTGGTCGCCACGAGCGGCGGCCCATTGAGCAGCCCAACACACCGGCCGAGCGCGCGGACTACATCCAGCGATTGGCCAACCAGTCGGCCTTGCTGGCGGCGGCGGTGGAGGGGCTTGAGGACGATGATTGGCAGCAGCCCTATCGTCCCGGTGGTTGGACGGTGCAGCAACTGGTGCATCATGTGGCCGACAGCCACAGCAATGCACTGATCCGGCTCAAGGTGGCGCTGACGGAAGACCGCCCCACCATCAAGCCCTACGATCAGGACGCCTGGGTCACGCTGGCCGACTGCGCCCTGTCACCGCACATCTCGCTGATGCTGTTCATGGCGGTGCAGACGCGCCTCGTGGCCGTGCTGCAGTCGCTCGATGATGCGGCGTTCCGGCGGCGTTTTGTCCATCCGGAGAATGGCGAGACGACCGTGGACCAACTCATCGCGCTGTATGCCTGGCACGGCGACCACCATATCGCGCAGATCGAGGCGTACAAGGCCGCGCGCGGCCTGTAGAAGCGCCGGTTACGCCGTACCGTGACGAGTGCCGATTACGGCGTGCCCTCGTAGATCCGCCCACCGTCTCCCACGGCCGCCAGGCCGGCGTTGGGCAGACCAAACAGCGCATACACGATGTGTCGCCATGGCGTGGTGAGCGTGCGCCAGCCTGCGCCGTCGTAGCGCAGCACGGTGCCTGAGTCGCCGGCCACGTACACCTCGGTGGCGCTGCGGCCCCAGACGGCCCGCAGATCGCGACGTGTGGGCGGAGACAGGCTCCGCCAGGTGCTGCCGTCGAACAGCAGCGCGGTGCCCGTATCGCCCACGGCCAGCACGTTACTGGCATTGCTGCCCCAGATGGCGCGCAGTCGGCTGCTGGTTGGCACGGCCATGGGCGTCCAGCGTCCGCCATCAAAGCGCAGCACCGTGCCCGAGTCGCCCACGGCAAACACGTTGGCCGGGTCACTGCCCCAGACGGCGCGCAGGAATCGCAGCGTGCCGCTGGCCTGCGGCGTCCACGCCGGGCCACTCGAGCGCAGAATGGTGCCGCGCTCGCCCACCAGCACATGCTGGCCGCCGCCACTCCATGATGCGCGCAGCACCACCTGCGTGGGACGCTCGTCGCGTGTCCAGGTGCTGCCGTTGAATCGCAGGATGCTGCCGGTGTCGCCGACCGCCACAATGTCCGAGGCACTGTTGCCGCTGATGGCGTAGAGATCGTTGCCCGAGGGCACCCGTTCCTGCGCCCAGCCCGTACCGGCCGCGTTACGCCGGAACACCGTGCCGCCAAGACCCACCGCGAAGCTCGGACCCGAGGGCGCGCTCCACACACCGAGGAGCGGCGGATCCATGTTGTCGACCGTGACCTGCGCTGCGGCGCCGCGACCGCGCAGTGACACGATGGTGCCATACCAGCCGGCTACGCGCACCGTGCCATCACCACGAATGGTCATGGTGCGCAGATTCTGTCCGTTGCCCAACGACAATTCGCGCCAGGTGCTGCCGTCGAAGTGCCAGGTGGCGCCGTTGTTGCCTGCGGCGTACACGTCGTCAAAGGTGCGGCCACGAATGGCAAAGAGATTGGCGCGCGACGGGGTCGTCATGCGGGTCCACTGCACGCCATCGAAGCGCACGACAGTGCCATCGGTGCCCACGGCCATGACATTGCCGGCACTGGTGCCCCAGACATCGAAATAGGGCGTGTTGTCCGGGGATGCGAGACGCTGCCACTGCGCGCCGTTCCAGCGCAGCAGCGCGCCGTTGTTGCCCACGGCAAACACACTGGTGCTGTTGGCGCCCCAGAGGCCCCACAGTTCATCCGTCACACCAGTCGGCAGCTGTGTGAACCGACTGCCGTCCCAACGAAGCACCGTCCCGCGATCGCCGCTCACATACACTTCATCGGCGCTCAGTCCCCACACCTCGAGCAAGGTGCTGTTGACACCGGCATTCACGCGCGAGAAGCGCAGACCGTCGCCGCGCAGCACGAGGCCGTTGGTGCCCACGAGCCAGATGTCCGTGGGCGACGCGCCCCACACGCCCACCAGGGTTTCTTCGGTTTCGAGATTGACCGCTTCCCACGGACCGTCCTGACGCGAGCGCAGCAAGCCGCCGTTCTGTCCCACGGCATAGGTGCTGCCGGCGCCGTCGTCCCAGATACCCAGAAAGGTGACGTCGCTCACGGTGCTGCGCGTGGCGCGCCACTGCGCAATGCCAGGCGAGGTGCTGGTTACGGTCACGGGCACCAGCACCGACAGCGGGCCGCCAATACCGTCGGCATTGGCCGTGATGCGTGCCGACCCGGGGGCCACGGCCGAGACGTCGCCAGTGCTGGTCACTGCGGCGACCGCGGGGGCGTCACTCCGCCAGGTGATGACTGGCGACGCAATGCGCGCGCCGGTGCTGTCGCGCGCGTCGACGGACAGCGTGGCGCGGCCGCCAGCCTCGAGGGACAGTGCGGCGGGTGACACGGTCAGTGAGGCAATGCGCACGCCGGTTGGTGGCGTGCCGGGCTCGCTGGGTTGGTCCGTGCAACCCAGCGAGGTGACGAGGAGCAGACTGCCGGCCCACAGGCCGCGGCTCCCCCACATGCCTTGAAACAGACTCTGCGTGATTCCCTTCATGCCGCAGCCTAGCCAAGGCGGCTGGCTCGGCGCAACGGCTTCACGCCATGGTGACCGCGTCAGGGTTTGGTGACGTTCCGGAAGCGCGGCGTGTAGTCGGGGAAAACGATGTTGAGATTGGGATTACCGAGGCGGTTTTGCACGATTTCGGCCATGATGTCGCGGTGGTCGAGTGTGACGCGCAGATCCTGACCCGCCTCGAGGTTTTCGCGCGCGAGTCCGGGCCAGCCGTTGGTGAGCACCCGTCCGCCGTTGATCTTGCGGCCCATGGCGAACACCACGTTGCCGCGGCCATGATCCGTGCCGCGATCGCCATTCTCGCGCGCATTGCGGCCGAACTCGGAGATGATGACGACAGTCACACCGTACGACGTGGTCCCCTGCACGACATCGGCGTGGAAGGCGGCCAGCGACTGCGACAGGTCGAGCATCTTGTTGTGCATGAAGCCGCCGTCGAGACCGGGCAGCGGGCCCTGCGTGGCGTGTGTGTCCCACCCGCCATTGAAGGCGTGAATGGCTTCCACCCCCACGTCGGCCTTGATGAGTGCGGCCGTGGAACGCAGCGCATTGCCGAATGACGAGGTGGGATACACCGCGCCGTTGGACGGACGATAGCCGGCGAAATTGATCTGCTGCAGCAGCGCGATGGTGTTGGTGGAATCGAGCGCGTTGGCCGCCACCGGATTGACCGCGGCCTGGTGATTCTGCGCCAGCCACTGCGTGCGGGCCGTGGCCGTGGTGCCGCTGCCACCAATGGTGAAGTTGGCCGGGTTGGGAATGGGCAGCGTACGCGGTCCACCTTCAAGCGTGCGCGGAAGGCCCGAGGTGAGCCCCAAGGCACGCAGCGGCGCATCGCTGCGCAGCGGCGTGCTGGTGGCCAGATGGCGACCCAGCCAGCCACCCGCGATGTTGGGATCGCGCGGCTTGCCCACCTCCATGTAGCGCTGCGCATCGAAGTGCGAGCGGGAGGTATCCACCGAGCCCGTGGCGTGCGCCACGAGCAGATCACCCGTTGAGTACGCCGGCATGAGCGGCGCCATGCCGGGCGAGAAGGCAAAGAAGTCGTCGAGCGCCACGCCCTTGGGGCCGGTCCCCGCCGCGTCGGGACGCGGAATGGCAATGGTGGGTCGGCCCGTGTAGTACGCCGGATCACCAAAGGGTGCCACCAGCGACATGCCGTCAGTGCCGCCGCTCAGGAAGATCGACACGATGATGTCGCGCGACCCGTTGGACGACTGCGCGAGCACCACCTGTGGCAACCAGGCGGGCAGCAGCGCGGCCACGCCCACACCGGTGGCGATCTGCAGAAAATCGCGACGCGCGAGCGCGTGATACTCGTCGCACCCGGCGACGTGATCGTCGCTCATGTCCTGATTCAGATCTCGGCTCATGGCCGGCTCGCGCAAAGGGTGGACATGCAAAGGACGTGGTGCGCCCGCACAGGGGTGATGGTCAGTACCACTGGTACTCCTGCGCGGACATGGCCAGCGAAAGGGTTTCGCGAACGCGCGTGTCGTTGAAGGTGCCGCCGCGCAGATAGCCCAGCAGCGCCGTACGAAGACTCACGGGCATTTCGCCGCTGAAGAAGCGCGTATCGATCTGACCAATCACGCCGTCAGGATTGTCGGGCACACGGAAAAGCGCCGGATTGACACGCATGACCGTCGTGGAGTTGAGCGCCGACAGATACTGCGCATAGGACCAGCGTGTGATGACCAGTCCGCTCCACCACGCCACCGTGTCGGGATAGCCGTCGGGTTGTGCCCAGCGGAACAGCGGCATACCCATGCGATCAGCCTGCTGTCGCACGGCGCGGATGTTGGGCACCGTGGTCAGATCGCTGCCCAGGGCACGAATGGAGGAGATGGCAAGGTGAAACGGCCGCTTGTACTTGGCCGGCGCCGCCGTGAGGTTCTTGCTCGACAGAATCGTGCGCACCATGGTGGCGATATCGCCATTGGTGCGCGTGAACGCTGCCGCCGTGGCGTCGACCACTGCGGACGGCGGCTCATGCGCCAGCAGCCAGCGTGCCATGCGATAGCTCACATAGCGCGCCGTGCTGGGATGCGCGAGCAGCAGGTCGATGGCCGTGTCGCCTTCGGCCTTCATCTGCGCATCGGTGGCCGTGGTGGCCATGGCCGGGAAGGCGCGACCCAGGAAGGTCTTGGCGTTGCGGTCGTGATAGGAGCGAATGAACCGGAACGTGCCATCGTTGTTCATGCTCCATCCCGTGAGGATGCGCGACAACTCGGCCACGTCGTTCTGCGAATAGCCGCCGTCCGCGCCCATGGTGTGCAGCTCCATGATCTCGCGGGCGTAGTTCTGATTGGGGGTGGGAGTGCGGCTGGTGTTCTGATCGAGATAGCGCAGCATGGCGCCGCTGTGCGCGGTGGCGCGCAGCAGGGTGCCGAAGTTCCCCAGCGCGTGCGGCCTGATCACTTCACGATCGTCCACCATCTTGAGGAAGCCGACGGTGTCGATGGAGATGTTGAAGTGATCGGTCCAGAACTCCACCATGCGCTCGCGCAACTGCGCCTTGGCAAACGCGGCGCGATACCACGACGCGTCGGCGAGCTGATTCATGACCTCGTTGGAGTCCTGCGTGCGCAGCGTGGCCGCGGGCAACTGTGTCAGCGGCAGCCGCGCGGCAATGGTGGCCTCGAGCGCCGAGTCGTCGATGGCGGCTGCACGCAGTTGATAGTCGAGATAGCCGTTGTAGCCGAGGCGCCTGGCCAGTGCGACTTCGCCGGGTTCGAGCCCCATGGTGACGCGTCGCACGAGGCGGAGCAGCGGATCCGTCCACTGCCGCGAGGCGTCCTGCACGCCGCTGCTCGTGGGCGGAATGGGCGAGGGGCGTGAGCCACCGCGGGGCGGCTGGGCGGCGAGCGTCGCCGAGGGCGACACGCTGGGCGATACCACCGCGGCCGTGGCCAGTGCGCCGGCCCCCAGCTTGAAAAAATCGCGACGGCTGGCAGGGCGCGGTGTCACGTCGGAGTCCCGGTCACGCGTGGACATGCTGGGCGGCTGGCGCTGAGGACAAAATGCATCGTGCTGAACGTGATCAATCGTTCAACTTCCCGGGGCGCCTGTCAATTCACGGCAGGCGCTTCGTGACGCTTCATGCCCGGCCTGAACGTGATACGCGGCACCGGGGCCCGGCCGATCGGTGACCTTGCCCACTGTCGTCAATGGACGATCAAGTCAGGCCAGCGTTAACGCTGTAGATGGCCTGGAGCAGGGCCAGGGCCACCAGACCTACCAGTCCGCCAAAGCCAAGGATCAGCACGGGCTCCACCAGCGCCACCAGTCGGGTGACCTGCTGCTCGGTTTCCTGTTGGGCGGCGCTGGCCGCCCGCTCACTCAACGCCGCCAGCGCGCCACTGGCTTCTCCGGCTTCCAGCAATCGGAGTGGCAGCGGTGGCAAGGTGCGGCGCAGGGCGTCGGTCAACCGCCCGCCGTCTCGCACCGTGGGCTCCGCCGACTGCAGTTCGGCTTTCAGCGCGGCGTTGCGCACCGTACCGCGCGCCAGGCGCATGGCGTCCAGTAACGGCACACCAGCGCGCAGCCCAACGGCCAAGGTGTCCAGGTAGCGCGCGGCGTCCCGCGTGCGCAAATAGGCGCCAAGTACGGGCAGATGCAGCCAGCGGGCGGCATGGCGCTCGGCCTGCTCGGGGCTGCGCGCCCGAGCGAACCACCACCAAGTCAGCGCCGCAGCTAGCAGCAGCAGGAGCCAGCCGCCACGCAGGAAAGCCGTGCTGGCACCGAGCAGGAGGCGGGTACTGAGTGGCAGTTGGCCGCCGGCATCGGCCACCAACTCGGCGAACTGCGGCACCACCACCACCAGAATGACGGAGGTGGCGATCACTGAAGCCAGACCCAACACGGCCGGATACACCAGCGCACTGCGCAGACGCTGTTGCAGGGCTTCGCGGCGCTCCTCGGCCGCGGCCAACTGCTGCAGTACCGGTGCGAGCTGTCCCGAGACCTCGGCCGCCGCCACGCTGGCCGCGAGATGCGTGGGCCATCGTGGGCTCTGGGCGAGTGCCTCCGAAAACGCACGACCCGATACGACGGACTGCGCGATCTTCGTCCACTCGGCGCTGAGCAGATCGTTGGCCGACGTGGATTGCGCCACAAATTGCAGCGCACGGTCCACCGAGGTGCCGGCCTCAATGAGCGTGGCGAGCGTACGCAATGGCGTGGCGAGTGACGAGGCCGGGCGCCAGCGCGCGAATGCACGCGAGGTCCCCACCTGTGGCGCGACGTCCTGCACAAGATCCTGCACCCACAGGCCGCGCGCTCGCAGCTGGTCGATGGCTTCGCGCTCGGTTGGCGCGTCCAGTTGCCCGCTGTGCCAGGAACCTGAAGCATCCGCCGCGCGGTAACGCCAGGTCATCCCACCGACTCCACGGTGAGCACACGATACAGCTCACCCGGGGTGGTGAGACCGGCCGCCACCGCGCGCCATCCGTCGCCAATGAGATCGGGCAGTGGTGACGCCACCGGAGATTCGGGCTCCAGCAGTTCACCGATGGCCACGCGTCCGCGAAACCCGGTGCCACTGCACACACCGCAGCCTCCGCCACCCGCTATTGCGTCGAGGGTAGCCGGACCAATGCCTGGCGATCGTTGCCGCGCCGCTGCGTAGGCGCTCCGTTCGGCCAGGCTCGGCGTGCGTTGTTCGCGGCAGGCGGCACACACACGGCGCAGCAGACGCTGTGCTAGCACACCACGCAGCGTGCCGGCCAGCAAGTACGGGGCAATGCCCATGTCACGCAGACGCTGCACGGCGCCGGCGGCGTCGGTGGTGTGCAGTGTGCTGAGCACCAGGTGACCAGTGAGCGCCGCGCGCACCGCCAGCTCCGCGGTCTCCACGTCGCGCATTTCTCCCACCAGAATCACGTCAGGATCGTGTCGCAGCATGGCGCGCAACGCGGAGGCAAATCCGAAGCCGCTGCGCATGTTGACGGGCAGCTGCACGGCACCGTCCACGCGGTACTCCACCGGGTCTTCGACGGTGACCACCTTCACATCGGCCGTGCTGCGCTCGCGCAGGGCAGCGTGCAGCGTGGTGGACTTGCCCGAGCCGGTGGGCCCGGTGGCCAGCAGCAGGCCATCGGGGCGGTGCACCAACTGTCGCCATCTGGTGAGCAGCGCGTCGGAAAATCCAAGACTCTCCAGCGTTTCGGTGGCGCCGGCCTGATTGCCATCGAGCAAGCGCAGCACGACGCTCTCGCCGTGCAGCGCGGGCAGGGTGGCCACACGCACATCCACTTCGCGGCCCGCCACCTGCAATCGGGTGCGTCCGTCCTGCGGCAAGCGGCGTTCGGCAATGTCGAGACTGGCCATGACCTTGATGCGCGAAATCACCGCAGCACGAAACTCCATGCCAAGGGTCTGCACATCGCGCAGCACGCCATCGAGTCGCTGACGAATGCGCAGGCCGTTGGCGGTGGACTCCACATGCAGGTCGGACGCACCGGCCCGCACCGCCTCAGCCAGCATGGCATGGACGAGTTGCACCACGGGTTCTCGACTGGCCTGCGCCCGCAGGTCGTCGATGGAGGCGACGCGATCATCGGCGACCGTGGCGTCGTGCGTCCCTTCGGCGGCATCGGGTGCGCGCGCCGCGAGCAATGCCGCACGAATGTCCGAGGCTCGCGTGGGGACCATGTGCAGGCGCGCTTCCAGACGCCTGACCAGGGCTGTCTGCACCAACTCCGGGACATCGCCGTCTGCCGCTACCCACGCGATGACACCATTGGCTTCTGACTCGAGGCGCAGTGGCAGGACGGCCTGCTCGTCGAGCCAACGCCAGGGAAAACGGCGTGCCAGCTCGCCCGACGCGGCCTCGCGCAGCATCCGCCCGTCGTCGCCCGATGCACTGGAGGGCGGCGATGGAGCGTTGGGCTCGGTGGAGGATGCTGTATTCGGGACCGTCATGACACGTGCACCGGCTCAGCGACCCGGGGGGCGGCGTGTAAGCGGGGTGTCGTTGAGCGCACCTGGCGAGCGCGTCTCGAGTCGATTGCGGATGCGATCCCGCACGGCGTCGGCGTCGGCATCCGAGCGAATGAGATGCGGCGTGACGAAGATGGCGAGTTCGGTGCGTTGCCGTGTGGTGGACTGTCGCTTGAAGAGTGCCCCCAACCACGGAATATCCTTGAGCAGCGGCAGGCCCTGCTCCTGCACGGTGCGCGACTCCCCAATGAGGCCGGCAATGACGGCTGTCTGTCCATCCCGCAGCACGGCGCGGGTGGCGGCCTCGCGTGTACTGATGACCGGCGCACTGAGTGCGGCCGCAACAGTCTGCGGCGTGAGCGAGCTCACTTCCTGCAGCAACTGCACCGAGATGTAGCCGTCGTCGTTGATGGTGGGGATGATGGAGAGCTTGGTGCCCACATCCTGATACTGCACCGCGCGATCAATGGAGATGTCGTTGCCAAGTCGCGTGGACGAAATGAACGGCACCTTGCTGCCGACCAGAATGGACGCCTCGCGATTGTTGGCCGCGAGAATTTCGGGCGTGGAGAGCACCTGCACATCGCTGGTGGAGGCAATGGTGCGCAGCAGCGCGCGCACCCCGGTGCCATCGAGGCGTACCATGCGCAGCAGGGCCGAGGTGCTGCCGGTGTCGGGAATTTCGGGATTGCCGAACTGCGCCTGCACGTCGCCGCCTCGGTTGACCGCGGCCCAGTCCACACCGAACTCGAAACCACGGCCAAGTGCGATCTCGGCAATGGTGACTTCAAACAGGACCTGTGTTGGCCGCGTATCCAGTGCGTCGATGGTCTCGCGCAGCATGGGGTAGTTGGGCGGCGCGGTGCGGATGACGAGCGCGTTGGTGGGGCCGTTGGCCACGATGGTGGTGCGCCCAACCAGCAGGCCGGCGGCGGTGTCGCGCGGGGCAGAGCCCGTCGTCGCACTGGCTCCACCGCCGCCCGTCGATGCCGTGCCCGCGCTCATGCCGCCTGCTGCGGTACCAGCGGCGCGCGAACGGAACGTGTCCAGCTCGCGCGAGCGGAAGGTGTCGAGTGCCCGTGAAAGGGAGCGATCGGCCAGCGAGCCACCCACGGTGCCGGCCACCTGCACACCAAACAGCTGACCAAGTGCAGCGGCCAGGTCCTCGGCGGCTGCGTACTTGAGGTTCACCACATAGGTGCGCAGGCCCGCCTCGCCAGCTGGTGCGGCGTCGAGCGTGCGGAGCAGCGTGAGATAGCGCGCGACATTCTGCCCGCGATCGGTGAGCAGCAGGGCGTTGGATCGCGCCACCACCTCCACACGGGCATGCGTGGATAGCACGGCGCGCAGCGCCTCGGCACCTTCGTCAGCGCGAATGCTCTGCAGCGGCACGAGTTGCGTGACAAGGCCGAGCGGCGGTGGGTCGGGAAAGTCGAAGCCCGTGCGCAGCGTGCCCGAGGCGGGCGCCTTGTCGGCCGGCATGACCTGCGCCACGAGGCC
Organism: Gemmatimonas sp. UBA7669; assembly: GCF_002483225.1. NCBI lineage: Bacteria > Pseudomonadati > Gemmatimonadota > Gemmatimonadia > Gemmatimonadales > Gemmatimonadaceae > Gemmatimonas > Gemmatimonas sp. UBA7669. Next base: position 161,007 of record NZ_DLHL01000053.1, read on the forward strand.
ATTGGGCACGAGCATGAGGCCGTGTGATTCAAGCAGCGCCTCCAGCACGCGTTCCAGGTCCGCATTGGAGCCGCTCGGTGTGGCAAAGGTCACACGCACATCGGGCACATCGGTGAGGATGACCGTGCGGCCAAGCGCGGCGGTGAGTGCGCGCAGCACATCGGCCAGGCGTGCGTTGGCAAAGTCGAGTGTTTGCGCCGTGCTGCGTGCGGTGTTGGCCCGCGTGTCGGCCGTGCCTTGGCCTCCCGCCGCGGACGCGATGGCCAGGCAGGCCGCGGTGATTGCGACGGCCGCACGCAGCGACCGAGGCCCGGATGCGGTATCGAAGCTCATTCGCTGGAATCCGATGGAGGAGTGCGAAGCAGGCGCAGCACGCGCACCTGACCCGCGCGTTCGATGCGAACAGAACTCGAATCGATGCGGCGCAGCAACCAGCCGTTCAGGCGGTCGCCCACCCGCAGCACACGTGCGGCGCTACCGTCGCCGCTATCGAGAAGCGCGGAACGCCGTTCCGAGTCACCGAAGATGCCCACCAGGGTGAGCTGCGGGGCCTCGGCGGCGGCGGAAGACGCGGCGTCTGTTTCCAGCGATGGCATCACTGGCAGTTCTTCACCCGGCAGGGTGAAGCGGACGCGTGGTGCCGAGCGGCTGGCGCTGAAGAGATTGGCACGAATGAGCACTTCCTGCCAGTCGGGCGGAGCCAGCAGAGTGTCGCGCGCGGTGCCGGTGCTACGCCGGTCGACGCCGGCGGGCGCTGGTGGTATGACACCATCCAGCATGATGGGGGCCGCAAGTTGCGCGGTGAGCGAGATCACATCGGGAGCGCCGCGGAGTGCCGAGTTCTGCTGCACCACCAGTCGGCGTACCTGCAACAGGCGCGGACCGCGCTCGATGCTGGCCAGAAAGGCTGCGAGACCGTGGATATCGCCGTAGGCCACGACGGACGCGGGCAAGGCGCCGGTGCTGTCTGGCTCCGAGTTGACCTCAATGCGATTGACGGCAAGGCGCGCACCATCGGTGGCTTCCTGAAGCAAGGTCTGCACCGTGCTGGCGGCCAGTGGTGTGGAGCGTGCCTGCAGCATGCGCCGCGGCCTGTCTGCCAACGTGCGTTCGGCCGCTGCTGCCTGCTCGCGCAACATCGTGCTGTCTGCCGTGAGTCGCTGCAGCCGCTGCACACGGTCCGTGAGCAGAGCAATGCGCGATTCGCGTTCCATGACCGCGCGGATGCTGGGCTGCAGTACGCGGGTGGCCAGCCAGGTCACGAGCACCACGGCCAGTCCCGCCACCACCACACGGCGCTCGCGCTGCGTCATGGCCTCGGCTCCGTACCGGGCAATACAAACCCGATGGAGAACGAATTGCGCGGCTGGCCGCCGTCGAGAAAGCGCGTGCTGGGAGCAAGCGAGCGCACGTTGCGCAGCAGACTGTCGGCATCGAGGCGCGGAACGAGCGCGGCGGCATCCCGCGCACTGCCGTCAATGCGCCAGCTAACACCATCCCACTCGGCGCGTTGCACAAAGGCATCACGCGGCAGGCGTTCGCCCACATGCGCGAGCACCGCCGAGGCACTCTGCGAGGCCTGCGCCGCATCAGCGTTAAGCCAGACCAGTTCGGCCTCGGCCCGCGCGAGACGTGATCGCGCCGACTCCGCCGGTTCTGCGGCGCGTGCCAAGGTCTCGGCCTGCTGCTCCAGCGAGCGCAGGGTGCGATCGCGCCAGGTATTGCCGATCCAGAGCAGGATCGCCAGTACTGCCGCAGCCACGGCCAGCTCCTGCACACGCCGCCGCCGCGCACTGGCGTGCAGACGGGCTTCGGATTGCTCGTCGGCAAGCTGCAGGGACGCGGGGACCGTGTGCCAGTGATAGGTGGACGCAGCAAGACTGGACAGCAGGGCCGATGCCGGCTGCACACGCGACATGTCAGGGTTCGTCGCTGTCGCTGTCGCTGTCGCCGTCACCTGCGCCAGTGCTACCGGCATGGCCAGCACAGCCCGCACCGGCAGTACGGATGCAACAACCTGCTGCCACTCGGCCAGCCACGGAGCGGCGCAGGCATACACCAACGGGCGCACGCCGCTTCCGATGGTTACGGCAACCGGCCCTTCAATGGGCACGTGGCGATCGGCGTCACGACGAAAGAGCGCGCGGCGCTCCCGTTCGGACACCGGCGGCAGCGCCACCTCGGCCATCTCGAGCAGGGCCTCGTCAATGAGCAGCACGGCCACCGGCGCGTTTGCGCCCTGCCGGTCGGCCAAGGTGCGCCGCGCTGTCTGCAAGGCCGCGGAGACCACATCGCGCGCTGCACTTGGGCTTTTTGCATCAAGCGCGAGTGTTTGCACCGCCGAACCGTTCGTGGTGTTGGCGCGTGCGATATGCAGTGCCTGCGGCGTCAGCTGCAGCAGCAGGACCGTCATCGGTCGCGCTCCCGCCAGCGCAGCAGGCGCAGCTCACTGCCTTCGATGGCATACACGGCTTGCACTTCGCGCGTGAGGTCCTGGTTCAGCTGCCAGCCACGGGCCACAATGAGCACACGTCCGTCGCCATCCACAGTGAGCCGGTCGGCCAGTTGCGCGAGCCATGGCGCCTCAGCGCCAAACTCCGCCTCGAGCTCGTCGAGTGACTCGAAGGGGTTGATGCCACGTGCTGATTCTCCGCGCCCAAGCAAGGCCGCGGCCAGTGAGTCTTGGCGTTGACGGCGCAGCGCGCCGGCTCGCGCGGCGACATCCAGCGGCAGCGTGTGAACCCGCGTGGCGATGCGCTGCGCGAGGCGTTCGGCGTTGGCTGCGTCGGTGGCCTGGCGAAACAGCGCGATCAATGCCGCTGGATTGTCGGTGTTCACATTGACACGCGAACCCAGGTTCACCACGGCGGCCGCAAAGGCGCCATCGTCCAGTGTATCGGCAACGAAGGGTTGTGGCGGCTCCATGGGGTTGTGCATTGCCGATTCGATGCCATCCAGCAGTTCGAGGCGCGAGGCGGAATCGGGCGCCGCCTGCAACAAGGCCTCGATGCGAAGCCGCGCCGCCAACACGGCGCTTTCGGTCATATGCCGCGCCACCACCGACGCCTCGGCGTTGCGCGCGAGACGTGAAGCGTGACGCGCACCGCGCGCGGCAACCGCTGTCGCGGCCGAAAGCAATACCACCAGGATCAGCGTGGTCACCAGTGCCGCACCACGACGTGGTTTGGTCACGGCGCCGCCTCCGCCAACGGCAGCAGCGAAATCAACTGCTCCACGGGCTCACCGTTGGCCGCGCGCCATGAGAAACGCACGCCGGCAGGACGCGCCCGCTCGAGTGGCCAGTCGCGGCGCCAGACCAGACTGCTGCTTTCGAACGACGCGAGCGCAATCGACAACTCGCTCGCGTCGGGTACATGCCACTCAACAGCAGAGATGCGCTCCGCTTGCGCCACCGACCCGTAGACCGGCTCCGCGCGGAGCGTGAGGCCTGCGCGGTCGGTGAACATCTGCACACGCCAGAGCGCGCCGGTTCCGAAGGGCTGCTGCACGCCACGGGAGAGAAATACGAGGGTGTCCGCCGCCGGGCCACGGCGCAAGGCAAACAGCGCCTCGTCCACCTGTTGGGCGGGCGGCGCGTGACGCAGCAAGTCCTGCAGCGCGTCCTGCATCTGCCGTGTGGGCTCCGTGCGACTCTGAAAATCGGCAACACGCGTTGAGGCCTGACGCGCGGCGTGCAAGGCGGCGCCCGCCACGGTGGCCGCCACGGCCGTGAGCGTGAGGGCCAGCAGTACCTCAAGCAGCGTGAAACCGCCACGGGATAGTGAACGCGCGGGCATCACGGTTGTCCCCGTGATGTGGCAGATGAAAACGCGGGAGCGCGTGGTACCAACCGTGTGAGCTGCATCACGCGGCCACCGGCCGTTTCCACACGCACCGTGACGCGTTCAATGGGCAGGGGTGTGGACGCTGCCCAGGCGGGACGATACGGCAGGCGCGAAGTGTGCTGCGCCGAGTGCATGCGCGGTTCCGTCTGAACCGACTGCGGCACGTCCGACACCTCGACACGCAGTGCAATGGCCGTGAGCGCTGATTCTGCCTGTTGCAGGGCCATCGTGCGCTGCTCCGCACGCTGCTGCAACACGAGCGCACGCTGGGTACCCTCGAGGCAGGCAATGCCTACCAGCGCGAGTATGACGGTCGCCACAACCGCTTCGAGCAGACTCACGCCGCGCCCTCAGCTACGCTCATGTGGTCGGCGCTCTGGTGCCCGCGGTGGACTCGCCGGCACGCGGCATGCGCCAGCGGCAGCGGGTGGCGTCCCACACGGTGGCCGTGCCCTCGCGCTTCACGGACCATTTGCCAACGGGGCGACAGGCACCGAGCGGGTCGACCGTGAGTTGCAGGGCGCCAATACCGCGCACATCCAGCGTGCCGGCGGCCAGCGGTTCCGTCTGGCCAGGGACCACAATGCTCCAGAGGCCGTCGTCGTACACGCGCAAGGCGACGGTCACCGCCTGTTTTGTGGCAAGCTGACGGGCGCTGTCCACGAGCGCATCGAGGTCGGCCGCCTGCTCGCGGCGATCGGCGGGCGCCGGGGGCAATTGCTGACGCACCACGGCCGCAGTGACAATGGCCAGAATGGCCAGCACGACCAGCAGCTCGAACAGGGTGACGCCGGCGCGGGCCGCATGCCGCGGTGCGGAATGCGTGCAGTACCGCAGGGAGGAAGCAAGGCGGGCGGACACCCCGCACAATCTCGGTGTCCGCCCGCCCTTGTCAACAAACGGGCCGAGCCCGTGTCGTCACAGCCTACTGCACCACTTACTTCTTGATCAGGGGCTGCACGGCCGCCGGCACGGCAAAGGCATTGGCCGGCACGTTGTTGAGCTGCACGTCCTTGATGGTGATGACCATGGCCTGCGGGCCCATGTTGGCTTCGCTGCGCGTGGGGAACTTGATGCCGCCGAAGTCCTTGTAGTCCTTCACGATCGTGGTGGTCTGCAGCGTACCCATCTCCGAGGTGGTCGTGCTTTCGCTGCCGATGTTGAGACCCGAGGCGAGCGAGAAGTACTGCCAGCTTTCGTTGCCCGAACCCTTGCGCACCATCTTGATCTTGTAGGCCTTCTCGCCGGCGAAGTCCACCACCCCTTCGTTGGTCATCGAGGAGAAGCGATCAGCCGGAAACATCAGACTGCCGGTGAGATCGGCCTGCTCGCGCATCTGCTCGAGCTCCTTGCCTTCCATGAGGCGCGAGCCCTGCATGGGATTGGATGACCAGGCGATGGTGCCGTCGGTGCCGGTGATCATCTCACCCATCTGCGGGATGGTGATCTTCGTGGCCATGCGGTTGGGCGCACCAATCGCGAAGTCGGCCTCGGCCGTGATCCCCATGGACGGCATCTCCATCTGGGCGATCTGGCGGATGGACGTGACCTTCTCGATCGCGGCCTTGCCGCCAATGGCCGCGACATGCTTGCTGATGACATCTGCCGGAGACGGCAAAGCCTGCGCCGAAAGGCGCGTGCTGCCGAGGACAAGCGTGGCAAACATCAGCGCGGTGCCACGGGCCACCGTGCGGGTCGAGCGGAAAGAACGCATGGACTGCATCGTCGGGAAACTCCGTCTTGGGAGGAATCGAAACCTGCGGGACCACTGAGGTGCGGGATTGCGACCTGCGGTGAAGCGACCTGCGGTGAAGCGACCTGCGGTACTACACGGTACTGACCATCAAGGCACAATCGGGCGCGCGGCCTGACCTGCGGCCCAGCGCAGCGCCGCATCGAGGGCGGCATCCCGTCCCTTGATGAGTTCGGGGCGAGTAAGCGGCACCACGCGGTCGGGGATCACCCCTTCGCCTTCCACCGGCTTGCCGGTGGGGCCCACGAAGTCCGCGATGGCGTGATACAGGATGTCGCCATTGGGCAGCCGCTCAGGCACCGAGGGGAGCGCCTGTCCGGCCGACTGCGTGCCGAACACCGTGGCTCGCTTGAGGAGCTGCAGCCCACCGGCAAAGATCTCGGTGGTGCTGGCCGACAGCGGGTCCACCACGATGGCCAGCGGACCGGCAAATGGCTTCACCGTCTGGTTTTGTCCGTTCACGCGACGCGGGTTGGCCACGAAACGCAGGTTCGACGTGCGCTGCGTCATGACGCCAATGGCCACGCTCGTGTCGAGGAAATGTCCGGCGATGCCCATGGACATGCCGCCCACGCCACCCAGGTTGCCGCGCACGTCAATCACGATGGCATCACTGCTGCGCAGCGAGTCCATGGCGGCGTCGAAGGCCGGTGAGAGCACGGGCATCCACACGTTGAAGCGAATGACGCCCACGGTCCGGCCGTCCTGCTTGACCCGACTCCATTCGAGCTGCGCGGGCATGGGCGGCAGATTGCCGAACTTGGCTATGCTGCCGGGAAAGGCCTGCTGCACGAGCGTGAGGTCGCGCGTGACGTCGCGCGCATCGGCAAAGCTGAGCTGCGCGGTGTCGCCGGCGCTGCCGCTGAGACTGCGGTTCAGCATCTGCGAGGCCATGAGCGCGCGGCGACGCGGCTCGAGCGAGGCCGGCAGGCGCGCCACACGCGCGGCCGTGGGACAACCCCTCACGGCCTGCAGCACCCATCCGGTGCGCACACCCGCGTGCCATGCCGGCCCGCCGGTGTCCACCTGCGTCACCACCATGGCGCCGTCCAGAAGGCGCGTTTCAAAGCCCAGCCAGCCCGGCTGATCACCGCCGCTGCGTCCGGGGGCGCCGGAACCGGAACCCGCGCCGGTGGCGTCAGCCGACTCCTGCGGGATGATGGAGAAATGACTCTGACGCAGCCGGCTCAACATGTCACTGAGCACCAGCCGCAGTTCGCCGCGGGTGCGCGCGGCCGCGGCCCGCGGGCGCAGGGTGTCGCCCAGCGCGACCCAGTTGACCCCGTTGTAGGTGGTGTCCCAGTGCGTCCGCCGAATGATGCCCCAGGCGGTGTCGAAGATGGCCACCGCATTGCCGGCTGGTTCAACGGCGCGCGAGGCGGCATCGGCCGCGCTCACGCCGCAGGCAGCAGGCAGCGGGGGCAGGGCAGCGGACGCCGCAGGGGCCGGTTCGGACGCGTGAGTCTGGGACGGCGGTACGGTTCGACACCCCAAAAGCACGAGTGGGACACCGAAGAGCGCTGAAAGGCGACGTGACATAGTCCTCATCCTACTATCCGACCCCCCTTCCAGGTTTCGCGCAAGGCCAGGTCGTGACAAAAAAGTCGTGAACGTTTTCTGAAACAGCCCGCCACCCTCTCGCACCCCGTCCGGACAAATCGTTATCGTGAAAGGTTGTAGCCTCACCCAACGCTGCCTTTTCGCTGTTCTTCCGCCGCTTTTCTCCGAACTCATGTCGACTCGACTGCACGCGCTCCACAACGCCGGCCAATCCCTCTGGCTCGACTACATCGATCGTGTCATGCTCGCCAATGGGGACCTTACGCGTCGCATCGCCGAGGACGCCCTCACCGGCATGACGTCCAACCCGACGATTTTCGAGAAGGCGCTGGCTGAGGGTGCGGCGTACGACGAGCAGCTGGCTACGGTGGATACGGCAGCCTCGGATCGCGAGGCCTTCTTCACGCTGGCGGCCACCGATGTGCGCAATGCCTGCGATGCCTTCCGTGGTGTCTATGAGCGGACGGCGGCCGTCGACGGCTACGTGTCCCTCGAAGTCTCGCCCGACCTTGCGCGCGATGCGGCGGGTACCGTGGCCGAGGCGCGGCGCCTGTGGGCCATTGTCGATCGGCCCAACCTCATGATCAAGGTGCCGGGCACGGTCGAAGGCGCGGAGGCCATCCGTCAGCTGATTGCCGATGGCATCAACGTGAATGTCACGCTGCTCTTTGCCGTCGAGGCACATGCTCGCGTCATTGAGGCCTACCTCGCGGGTCTCGAGCAGCGCGCAGCTGCCGGTCTGCCCATCGATCGCATTGCCTCCGTGGCCTCGTTCTTCGTAAGCCGTGTGGACTCGGCCATCGACAAGCAGTTGGGGCAGATGGCCGCAGCCGATGCGTCGCGTGCCGGCACGCTGCTGGCGCTGCAGGGCAAGGCCGCCATTGCCAACGCCAAGCTCGCGTATCGCCTCTTCTCCGCGTCGTTCTCCGGTTCACGCTGGGACGCGCTGGCTGCGCGTGGCGCGCGCGTGCAGCGTCCGCTCTGGGCCAGCACGAGCACCAAGAATCCGGCGTATCGCGACGTGATCTACGTGGAAGAGCTCATCGGCCCCGACACGGTCAACACGCTGCCGCCGGCCACGCTCGAAGCCTTCCGCGATCATGGCGAAGTGCGTCAGTCGGTCACCGAAGGAGTGGCCGAGGCCGAGCGCACGCTGGCTGCGCTGGAAGCCAATGGCGTGGCCCTGCAGCAGGTCACCGATACGCTGCTGGCCGAGGGGCTCGCGTCGTTTGAACAGTCTTTTGTGACGCTGCTGGCGGGTCTCGCGCGCAAACGCGCGGCGCTGGCCGCGTCGTGACGGCGAACGCCTCGCGTTCCGCCATCCCTTATCGCATCCACCACCCCGAATGACCATCCCCCGTACCGGACCCGAGCGCGCCACGTCACCTGCAGGCGCGCAGGACAATAGCAGCAGCACCTTCGTGCGCACGCATGTGCCGCGCACGAAGATCGTGGGCACGCTTGGCCCAGCCAGCAACACGCCCGAGGGTGTGCGTGCGCTGGTCGAGGCCGGCCTCGATGTCGCACGCATCAATTTTTCGCACGGCACACACGAGCAGCACGCGCGCACCATTGCCACGGTGCGCGATGTGGCCACGCAGCTGGGTCGGCCGGTGGCCATCCTGGCCGACCTGCAGGGCCCGCGCATCCGCATCGGCGCGCTCGGCGCGCCGCGCGAGCTCGAGGTTGGTGCCACGGTGGTGCTGGTGCCCGAGGCCGTGGCCAGCGGCGACGAGATTCCCATCACCTACGCCGATCTCTGTCACGACGTCAACGTGGGCAACCGCGTGCTCATCAACGACGGATTGTTCGAGCTCGTGGTGACACGTGTGGAGGCCCCGCGGGTGTGGGCCTCGGTGGTGCATGGTGGTACGCTCACCAGCAACAAGGGCATGAACCTGCCCGGCATTGCCGTGTCGGCGCCGTCGCTTACCGACAAGGACAAGGCCGATCTCGCCTTTGCCGTGGAGCACGAGCTGGACATGGTGGCGCTGAGCTTTGTGCGCCGCGCGCAGGACATCGACGAAATGCGGGCGCTCATTCCGCGCACCATGCTGGTCGTGGCCAAGATCGAGAAGGACGTGGCGCTCGAGAACATTGAGGACATCATGCGCGCCACCGACGCGGTGATGGTGGCGCGTGGTGACCTGGGCGTGGAGCTGCCGTTCGAGGAAGTGCCGTACGCGCAGAAGCACATCATTGCCACCGCCAACCGCATGGGCCGGCCGGTGATCACGGCCACGCAGATGCTGGAGTCGATGATCGACAATCCGCGCCCCACGCGCGCGGAGGCCAGCGACGTGGCCAATGCCATTCTCGACGGCACCGACGCGGTCATGCTTTCGGCTGAGACGGCGGCTGGGCACTATCCGCGGCTGGCCGTGGAGGCCATGCGCCGCATCATCAAGGAAATCGAAACGCGTCCGCGCCCCGGTACGCTCAAGCGCTCCGAGCGCCGTGATGTGAGCGGCGTGAACACCGAGGAGGCCATTGCGGCCGCCACGGTGGCTGCCGTGCGCATGATGGATGCGCCGCTGGTGGTGGTCTTCACCAAGAGCGGGTTTACGGCACGTATCGTGGCCTCGCATCGTCCCTCGGTGCCCATTCTGGCGCTCACCGACGAGCCGCGTGTGTGCCGGCAGTTGTCGCTGGTGTGGGGCGTGGTACCGCGATTGGTGCCCACGGCGCGCGGCTACGATCACATGGTGGCCATGGCGCTGCGCGAAGCGCTCGACCTCAACCTTGTCACCAAGGGTGACCGGGTGCTGGTGACCGCGGGGGTGCCGTTCGACGTACCGGGCACCACCAACCTGCTCAAGGTCGAGACGGTCTGAGGCGGGTGCGCCTCACCTTTCTCGGCACGGGGACCAGCTTTGGCGTCCCGCAGATCGGCTGTCGCTGCGCCGTGTGCACCAGCGGCGATCCGCGGGACCGCCGCACGCGCTGCGGCGCCGTCATCGAAACCAACGACGGCACGCGGCTGCTGATTGATACGCCACCGGAACTGCGCCTGCAGCTGGTGGCGGCGGGTATCGGACATGTGGACGCGGTGCTCTTTACGCACGAGCATGCCGATCACATTCACGGCATCGACGATTTGCGGGCGCTGACGGTGCGGCGCAGCGGGCCGCTGCCGCTGTACGGCGAGGCGCCCACGCTGGACACGCTGCGCAGTCGCTTTCCGTACGTGTTTGACGCGGCGTTCCGTCCGCTGCCCGGCACCACGCGGCCCGAAGGCCTGCCAATAGAAGTTCGTGCCGGCGAGACCTTTGCCGTGGGGAATGTGGAGGTACTGCCGCTGGCTGTGCCGCATGGCCGGGCGTCGGTACTGGGTTTTCGCGTGGGCGACATGGCGTACATCACCGACGCCAAGGAAATCCCGCCCGCCAGCATGGCTGCGCTGCGCGGGGTGCGTGTGCTGGTGCTCAATGCCCTGCTGCGGCGTCCGCATCCCACGCATCTCTCCATTGCCGAGGCCATTGCCACGGCGCAGCAGGTGGGTGCCGAGCGCACGTACTTCACGCATCTCACGCACGACAACGCACACGCCGCGCTCGAGGCTGAGCTGCCGGCGGGCATCATGCCCGCGTACGACGGCCTCGTCGTGGATCTGGATCATTCGCCGTCACACGCTGTGTCATCACGGGAGCCCGCGTCATGAGTCTCAATCTCGACTTCACCAACATGATGGCCGCGGCCCTGCCCGCGGGGCAGGGCATCACGTTGTCTGAATGGGAGAACGCCGCGGCGCCGTTTGCTGCGGCACACGCAGCGGTGCATGCGCGCACGGACGACCTGGGCTTTCTCACGCTGCCGAACAACACGGCTTTGCTGGCGCAGTCGGAGGCCGTAGCCACGTGGGCAGACGGACGCTTCACCGATGTGCTGCTGCTGGGCATCGGCGGCTCGGCTCTGGGGCCGATTGCGCTGCGCACCGCGCTCTGCGCGCCGCAGTGGAACGCACTCACCGCCGAGCAGCGTGGCGGCAAGCCTCGTCTGCATGTGCTCGACAACGTGGATCCGGCCAGCATTGCCGCCGTGCTTGCGCGCCTGTCATTGGCCAACACACTGGTGCTGGTGGTGAGCAAGTCGGGTGGCACCGTGGAAACCATGGCGCAGTACCTCATCGTGCGTGAGGCGTTGGCCCTAGCCTTGGGTGAAGCCAAGGCCCGCGAGCACGTGGTGTTCGTGACCGATCCGGCCAAGGGTGCGCTGCGCGCCATTGCCAATGCCGAGGGTGTGCGCACGGTGGACATTCCGGCCAACGTGGGCGGACGCTTCAGTGTGCTCTCGCCGGTGGGTGTGCTGCCCGCCGCCCTGCTGGGCATTGATGTGCGGGCACTGCTGGCTGGCGCGGGGCATGTCACATCAGAGGCAGCCAACCCGTCACTCGGCAGCAACCTGCCGGGCGCCTTTGCCGTGCTGCAGTGGCTGGCCGATACCAGACATGGACGGCATGTGCAGGTGCTCATGCCCTACGCCGATCCGCTGCGTGATCTCGCGCTGTGGTTTGTGCAGCTCTGGGCGGAATCGCTGGGCAAGATCGGACCCGATGGCCGTTCGGTGGGTCCCACGCCGCTGCCGGCACTTGGCGCGACCGATCAGCACTCGCAGGTGCAGTTGTTCATGGAGGGGCCGCGCGACAAGACCGTGACCTTCGTGGCCGTGCGTGGTCGCACGCAGGAGGGCCCCATTCCCGCGCGGCACGCCGACATCCCCGAGCTGGGCTATCTGGCGGGTCACACGCTGGGCGAGTTGCTGGACATCGAGCAGCGGGCCACCGCCGGCGCCCTCGCGGCGCGCGGTCGGCTCAACGCCACGCTCACGGTGGACGCCGTGGATGCCTGGCACATGGGGGCGCTGATGCAGACCTTTGCGCTGGCTACGGCCTATGCCGGCGCGCTGTATGGCATTGATGCCTTCGACCAGCCCGGTGTGGAGCTGGGCAAGCAGTTCGCCTACGCCATGCTGGGCCGTGCGGGCAGTGAGGCCGCGCGTGCCGAGTGGGATGCCTTGCCGCACCCGGACCCGCGATTTCAGCTCTGAGGGGAAATCCCTCGCATTTTCAGGGGCGCAACCCTTGCCGTGGCCAACGGCCCGGTGGGAACTTACCCGGGTTCGCCCGCCCCATTCCCGACTCCTGAAATTCCCATGACGGCTACTTCGACCACTTCGGCGACGCTGCTCGGCGGCGCTGTTTCGGTGACCAACGGCACGGTGCAGGTGCACGATACCGCGGCCCTGGCCACGTCCCGCCTCGATCCGCTGGTGCATCAGGCCGTGTTCGGCTCGGACAGCGACAAGCGCTTTGCGCGCTGGCTGCTGTGGGAGATCGGACAAATCGTCGGCGTGCGGGCGGCGTCCATTCACGAGCTGTATCTGGCGCGTGGCGCGGGCAAGTGCGGGGGCTTCACGGTGCCCGCCATCAATGTGCGCGCCATGGCCTACGACACCGCGCGCGCCATTTTCCGCACGGCCAACAAGATGGAGGCCGGTGCCTTCATCCTCGAAATCGCGCGCTCGGAAATTGCCTACACCGAGCAGCGGCCCGAAGAGTACGTGTCGGTCATGCTGGGCGCCGCGCTGCGTGAAGGCTTCCGCGGCCCGGTGTTCATCCAGGGCGACCACTTCCAGGTCAACCACAAGAAGTACGCCGTGGATCCGGTCACCGAAGTGAACGCCGTCAAGGCGCTGGTCACGGAGGCCGTGGCGGCGGGCTTCTACAACATCGACGTGGACACGTCCACGCTGGTGGACTTGTCCAAGGCCACGCTGGCCGAGCAGCAGCGCCTCAACTACGAAGTCTGCGTGGACATCACGCGCTTCGTGCGCGCGGCCGAGCCCAAGGGCGTCACCATCAGCATCGGTGGTGAAATCGGCGAAGTGGGCACGGAGAACAGCACGCCCGAGGAACTCGAGGCCTTCATGGAGGGCTTCAACGCCACGCTGGCGGCAGAAGCGCCGGGCATGGCGGGTCTGTCCAAGATTTCGGTGCAGTCGGGCACCTCGCATGGCGGTGTCGTGCTGCCCGATGGCAGCATTGCCGACGTGGCGCTCGATCTCGACACGCTGGAGACGCTGAGCAAGATCGCCCGCGATCGCTACGGCATGGCCGGCGCGGTGCAGCACGGCGCGTCCACGCTGCCGGACGCGGCGTTCAACAATTTCCCCAAGCGGGAGACGGCCGAGATTCACCTGGCCACGAACTTCCAGAACATCATGTTCGATCACCTGCCGCAGGATCTGCTGCAGGAGGTCTACGCCTGGCTCGACGCCAACGCGAAGGACGAACGCAAGGCCACCGACAGCGACGCGCAGTTCTACTACAAGACGCGCAAGAAGGCCATCGGTCCGTTCAAGAAGAAGCTGTGGGCGCTGCCGGCTGAATTGCGCGCCAAGCTTGGGGCGGCCTACGATGCCAAGTTCGAGTTCCTCTTCACGCAGTTGGCCATTGGTGGCACGGCCAAGGCCGTGCAGCAGTTCGTGACGGTGCCGGAGCAGCGTCGGCCCTTCCCGGACGGCGCGTCGACCATCGTGGCCGCCCCCGACGACGCGGACCTTTCCGACTGAATCGGGGTAGGCAGTTGGCTGGTGGACGAACCAGCCAACTGCAGCTGGTGGATTCGTGCAGTGATCGTCCTGTAGTGATCGTCCTGGACACAACAGCACCGGAGGTGCGAGATGGCACGGGATTACGACGACGAGCGTCTGGTGGTCGTGGAGCAGGGCGGCGGAAACGGTGTGGGCATGCTCCTGCTGGGTCTGGCTATTGGTGCCGGCGCGGCGCTGCTGTTTGCCCCTGCCAGCGGCCGTGAAACACGGGAGCGGATTTCGCGTGAAGCGCGTCGCGCTGGCCGGCGTGTGCGCGAAGTCACCGACGAGTTCGGCGAACGGCTGGCCGACAAGGCGGAAGACGCGCGGGCCGCGGTGGATCGCCGTGTTGACCGGGCCAAGGGCGCGGTCAACTCACGCGTGCAGGCCGTGAGCGATGCGGTGGACGCGGGCCGCGAGGCGGCCGCTGAAGCGCGCCGAGACATTGAACGCGCGGTGGCGGATACCAAGCGGGCCTACTCCGATGCGCGCCGCGCGTACACCGACCGCGTGCGCACCGATGATGTGTCCACACGTGCCCGGCAGGAGCCACCCGCTGACGAGCATCCGGCAGAGGGCTGAGCCCTGGTGGGATATTGTCCGCCGCGTCTGGAATCAGGGCGCGGAGGACAACGTCCCGTTTCTCGCGGGGGGACTGGCGTTCAACATTTTGTTGGCGCTCGTCCCCTTCGTGTTGTTGCTGGTGGCCGGCCTGTCATTTCTGCTGGGCAACGAAACCGCAGAGGCGGCGAACACCGTCACGCGCCTCATTGAACGGCTGCTGCCCAGTGACGCGCCCATGATCACCGGGCTCGTGCGCGACATCGTGACCGACGTGCTGTCGACCCGCGGTGCCGTCACGATCTACTCGGCTATCACCTTCGCGTGGTTCTCCACGCGGCTGTTCGGTTCGCTGCGCAGCACCCTGGCGCTGGTGTTCGACAGTGGAGACCGCAGCATTGTCGTGGGCAAGGTATTCGACTTTGCCGCCACACTGGTCACCACGGTGGCCGTGGTGGTGTACGTGGTGTTCTCGGCCTATCTCGATTTGGCCACCACACGCGGCTTGGCGGTGTTGCGCGAAGTGGGACTTCGCGAATCGGCCATGAGTGGTGTGGGCTATCTGCTCGGCCGACTGCTGGCGGTGGGGCTGGTGTTTCTGCTCTTCTATGCGCTGTATCGCGGCTTGCCGCGTCAGCGGCCGGCGGTGCCGGTAGCGGCTGTGGGCGCGGCCACGGCGGCGGTGCTGTTCGAACTGGCTCGCCACGCCTTCTCGCTGGTGGTGCGCACCGCGAATCCCGGCTCGCTGTACACGGGCACGATTGCCGCCATTGTCGCCGTGGTGTTCTGGACCTACTACGGCGCCTTTCTCTTTCTCATTGGCGGCGAGACCGCGCAGGCCTGGGACCTGAGACGCCGTGAAATCGCGGCGCTCAAGCGTGCCGACTTGCCGCGCAAGCCGTCGCCAACTCCAGCTCCTCCCGCCAAGACCATTCGTGAGTCCCGCAAGCGTAGCTCCTGAAATCGCGTCCGAGTCTGTGCTGGATCTGCGCAGTGACACCGTGACGCGTCCGACGCGCGCCATGCGTGAGGCCATGGCCAACGCCGAAGTGGGCGACGATGTGCTGGACGGTGACCCGACGACCCGCGCGCTCGAGGCCATGGTGGCCGAGCGACTGGGCAAGGAGCGCGCGCTGTTTTTTCCGAGTGGCAGTATGGCCAATCAAGCGGCCATCTGGGTGCACACGCGACCGGGTACGGAGTTGTTGTGTGATGCCGAGGCGCATGTGTATCACTGGGAGATCGCGGCGGTTGCCGGACTCTGTGGTGTCCAGAGCCGGCTCGTACGTCCGTCCACAGGTGCGGTCATGCGCGCCGCCGATCTGCGGGCCACGCTGCGACTGCCCAGCATTCATGCGCCGGAGCCGAGTCTGGTGTGCCTCGAGAACACGCACAATGGGGCAGGTGGCGCCATCACGCCGCTGAACGAGTTGCGCGCACTGCGTGATGTGGCGCGCGAGGCGGGGCTGCCGGTGCATCTCGATGGCGCGCGGCTGTGGAACGCGTCGGTGGCGTCGGGCACAGCGTTGGCGGCGTTCGCCGATTGTGCGGACACGGTGGTGGTGTCGTTCAGCAAGGGACTGGGCGCGCCGGTGGGTGCCTGTCTGGTGGGTCCGTCAGATGTCATTGTCCAGGCGCACCGCGCGCGCAAGCGCTTTGGTGGAGGCATGCGGCAGAGTGGGGTATTGGCGGCGGCTGCGCTGCATGGCCTCACGCATCACCTCGAGCGACTGGCCGATGACCACGAGGCCGCGCGCGTGTTGGCTGCCGCGGTGGATGGCGCCGGTGGTGCGCGTGTGGTCCCGCCGGATACGAACATCGTGATGATTGATCTGCCGACGCCGTGTGGTGAGCAGGTGGTGAATGCCGCTGCAGCGCGCGGGCTGCGCCTGTCCATGTGGCATGCGTCACGTGTGCGCGCGGTGACGCATCTCGATGCGCCGATGGAGCGCGTGGTGCAGGCGGGGCGTGTGTTGGCGGAAGTACTGGAGACCATGTAATGCCGCCGGCACATGTGGGACGAACGCCGAGCTCGCATTGAAGTAATCACTTGACGGCATAGGGAACGTCAGGACATTATGGGTGTGCTAGGAATTCAAGAGGATCCGGTTGGTCGCGGTGTAAAGCGCAGCAACTCATTCATGTCAATCTGGAGAAACTTCAACATGGTCATTTTTCGGGGGGGGGGGAGACACCCTTCTGCGCTTCGTTGAGCCTCGTGAGCGGGGCAGCGCATGAGCCTCGCCCACGTCAAGCGCACGTTCGAAGACGCCGGCCGCGACGATCCGATGTATGCAGTGTTCACGGATCACCGGCGACGTGGCGGCAAGTGGGACCCCGAAGAGTTCTTCGCACACGGAAAGGGTGAAGTCGATCAAGTCATGGGCTACGTCCGCGGTCTGTCTCCCGCTCAACGCACGGCGGACGCTCTCGACTTCGGCTGCGGAGTCGGCCGGCTCACACAGGCGCTTGCGGAGCATTTTGACCGGGCAGTTGGTGTAGACATTTCGAGCACCATGATCGAAGCCGCAGAACGATTCAATGCTCACGCAGGTCGCGTGCGGTACGTGGTGAACGACCAGCCTCACCTCAGGCAGTTCGGCGATGCGTCCTTCGACTTTATCTACAGCAACATCACGCTACAGCATGTGCCGCCTGCTCCGGCGTTGGCATATGTGGCGGAGTTCGTTCGAATACTGCGTCCCGGGGGGCTCGCCGTGTTTCAGATGGGCATAGCAGGATGCTGAAAAAGCTGGC